>NZ_JAUSTY010000019.1 GCF_030813115.1 Bacillus horti
GACTCCTTACGGAGTACTTAATGAACCGCCGTATACCGAACGGTTTGTACGGTGGTGTGAGAGGTCGGGGGTTAGTCACCCCCTCCTACTCGATTTTAGCTGAAGGCTTGCACGATCAGGTTTGAAGATCAGACAAGCTTTCTACTGAAAAAAGAATTGACCTACCCCATGAAGGCATGGTAGACTTTTTCACATAACATTTTACTTTAACTTATTAGCAAGCTAAAGGATTTTACGGAAGACAAATGATTCAGAAGTAAGAGCTGGATGGTTTGAGCAAGCTAATAAAGGCTCATAGATAAATGAATAAGAGATAGAAAAAGTTCGTGGGGTGTGAGGAATGACGAAGCCATTTGTGTTTGAAAAACCATTGGGAATGAGGGATATCCTTCCCACTGACGTTGAACGCAAGGAAGAGGTTCTTTTACGAATACAAAAAGTGATCAAGCGCTGGGGATATGAACGGATTGAAACCCCGACTTTAGAATTTTACGATACGGTTGGCGGTGTGAGTGCGACGCTTGAGCAGAAGCTGTTTAAACTGTTGGATCGCTCGGGCCGCTCTCTTGTACTGCGCCCAGATATGACGACTCCGATTGCGCGAGTGGTGGGTTCTTTATTGAAGGAGCAAGCGTTCCCTTTACGCTTAGCGTATCAGGGAAATGTGTTTAGAGCACAGGAAAATGAAGCAGGGAAAAATGCCGAGTTCCCTGAGGTCGGTGTCGAGCTTATTGGAGAGGTGGCCCCTGATGCGGATGCTGAAGTGCTCGTGCTAGCGATTGAATCGCTGCGTGCAGCTGGAGTAGAGAAGTTCCAAATAGCGATTGGTCATGTAGGATTCCTGCATTCCTTGTTAGCTCTATATTTTGAGGATGGTGAGCAGCAGGAGCTAAAGCGTCATTTATATCAAAAAAATTACGTTGGTTTCCAGCAGCTTGTAGTGGATTCTGCCCTAGCGGAGGGGGATAAAGAGAAGGTTCTAGCTCTCCTAAAGCTACAAGGAGGAGCTGAGATTCTAGAAACATTGAAGCAGCTTGAGTTACCAAATCCTTTGAAGAAGTCCATTTATGAGCTAGAGGAGCTGTGGGCTGTGCTCAAGCTGTACGGGATAACGGAGCATATACTGTTAGACCTAAGTTTATTAAAAGAAATGGACTATTACACAGGGATTCTTTTTGAAGGCTACGCCCATTCATTAGGTTTTCCGATATGTGATGGTGGTAGATATGATCAATTGCTTGAGGGCTTTGGACGTCCCGCACCAGCTATCGGATTTTCGTTGAAGCTTGACCGTGTGATTGAGGTTGTCGGTTCCTCCTTGACTCAGAAGGGGTGTAAAGAGAAGCCGATAAGGATACTGTACGGAGAGGCAGAGCGAAGGAAGGCGATTGAGCTTGCGGCAAGGCATAGGGCTGAGGGGCGTATTGTAAAACTGCATTTTAAACAGAACGGTGCTTTTGAAAAAGATGAACGCCTAGCCGAAGAGATCATTGATCTTAGAAAAGGAGGGGCGTAGTGAGATGCAAACTAGAAATAGACCGCTAATGATTGCTATGCCTAAGGGAAGAATTTTTGAGGAGGCTGTAGCTCTGCTTCGAAAGGCAGGATATCCCTTGCCTCCTGAGTTTGAGGAGTCAAGAAAGCTGGTAATTGATGTGCCAGAAGCGGATATGTCTTTCATTCTAGCGAAGCCTACGGATGTACCTACGTATGTAGAGTATGGGGTAGCCGATCTCGGTGTAGTAGGCAAGGATGTATTACTGGAGGAGGAGCGGGATGTGTATGAGCTGCTAGATTTGCAGATCAGCTATTGCCGCTTATGTATTGCTGGTCTTCCAGATTGGAAACCTACCCGTTCACCAAGAGTAGCTACAAAGTATCCGAATGTGGCTTCCGCCTATTTCAGGCAGCAGGGACAGCAGGTTGAAGTGATTAAGCTGAATGGCTCTATTGAACTGGCTCCAATTGTGGGCTTAGCGGATCGGATTGTGGATATTGTATCGACAGGACAGACTCTACTGGAAAATGGATTGGTAGAGCTGGAAACGATCACTCAGGTTTCCTCTCGACTGATTGCCAATCAGGTGAGCTATCGGATGAGAAGAGAAGAGATACAGTCTATGATTAAGCGATTAAAGGCTGTTGTGGAGGGAAAGCATGATTAAAATCATTGAGAGAAAAGCTCAGGATGCCACGGCTTCTCTGCAGCGGAGTATAGAAACAGGTACGAAGGAGCAGCGCCAGGCGGTTTGGGACATTATAGAGCAAGTGAAGGCAAATGGAGATCGAGCTTTGTTTCAGCTTACTCATCAATTCGATGGAGTTCAGCTTGATACACTTAACGTTTCAGAAGAGGAAATACAAGAAGCGTATAAGTTTGTTGATGAAGAAACAGTCGAGACATTTAAGCAGGCGATCACAAACATCGTTCAGTTTCATGAGAAACAGAAGAGAGAATCCTGGATGTATTCGAATCCTAATGGCACTAAGCTCGGAATGAAGCTACGTCCTCTGCAAAGAGTGGGCTTGTATGTTCCAGGTGGAACAGCCGCCTTGCTGTCATCCGTTTTAATGACCGCTATTCCGGCTCAGGTGGCTGGAGTTCAACAGCTAGTGCTCACTACTCCTCCCTCAAAAACCGGAAAAGTAGCTCCAACTGTGCTGGTAGCTGCTGATCTCCTAGGTATTCGAGAGATATATAGTGTAGGCGGAGCACAGGCAATTGCGGCTCTAGCTTATGGTACGGAAACAATAAAAGGAGTAGATAAAATTGTTGGTCCGGGGAATATCTATGTGGCCTTAGCGAAACGAGAGGTGTTCGGTACGGTGGATATCGATATGATCGCTGGACCTAGCGAGATTGTTGTTCTAGCAGATGAACAGCAGAATCCAGCGTATATTGCCGCAGACCTATTATCTCAAGCAGAGCATGATGTACTTGCTTCAGCGATCTGTGTAACAACGTCCAAGGAGCTGGCTCAAGATGTTCAAGCAGAGCTGGTAAAGCAGGTGCAGAAGCTGCCACGCAGAGAAATCGCTTTAAAAGCACTGGAACAGCATGGAGCCATTTATGTAACAGAAACATTAGAGGAAGCCCTTGATATTGTAAATCAGCTTGCTCCTGAGCATTTAGAGCTAATGGTGGAGGAGCCCTTTGAGCTTCTGGACAGCATTCATCACGCAGGAGCGGTTTTCCTAGGAGAGTACAGCTCTGAGCCAGTTGGAGATTATTTTGCAGGACCAAATCATGTTCTGCCTACTAACGGTTCAGCCCGCTTTTCATCTCCGCTAAATGTGGATGACTTTATGAAGAAGAGTAGCATTATTGCTTATAGTAAACAGGATTTAATGGAAAATGCAGATAAAATTATGCGCATAGCTAGATTTGAAGAGCTAGAAGGTCATGCACAGGCTATTCAAATTCGATTAGAGCAATCGAGTAAGGATTAAGAAACAGATTATCCTGAGGAAAATTAAAGAGAAATAATGGATACATCTTACGAGCAACTGTATGGAGGAGGTAGTGATGAAATGTCAGGAAAAATAGTAGCGAGAGAGCATACCATTCGTCGTCATACGAATGAAACGAAAATTGAGCTAAAGATTGCTTTAGATGGAGAGGGAAAAAATCAAATTCATACAGGTGTTCCTTTTCTTGATCATATGCTGGATTTATTTGCCCGTCATGGACATTTCGATTTGCAGGTCAAAGCGGAAGGAGATGTGCATATTGATGCCCATCATACGACAGAGGATGTAGGAATTTGCTTGGGCTTAGCGATCAGGGAAGCGTTAGGAGATAAAGCAGGTGTACAAAGGTACGGAAATGCTTTTGTACCCATGGATGACTCCCTGGCTCAGGCTGTCATAGATTTAAGCAATCGTCCACATTTAGAGTACCGTGCCAACTTGTCAAAGGAAAGAGTAGGTCAGTTTGACACAGAACTCGTTCATGAATTTTTTTGGAAGCTAGCCCTAGAAGCACGAATGAACTTACATGTCATTTTGCACTATGGACAAAATACACATCATCAAATTGAAGCTATGTTTAAAGCGGTGGGTCGAGCGTTAGATGAAGCAACGAGAATTGATCCTAGGGTTAAAGGAGTTCTCTCAACGAAAGGAATGCTGTAGGATGATCGCCATAATTGATTACGGGATGGGGAATTTGCACAGTGTTAGCAAAGCGCTGGAGCGTTTGGGCTTTGATTACTTTATTTCAGGAGTTCCAGCTGAGTTGGCTAAGGCGGATGCTCTCCTTTTACCTGGAGTAGGCTCCTTTAAGGATGCGATGGAAAGCTTACACCAGAGTGGCTTGACTACATTTATTCAAGGATGGGCTGTGTCAGAAAAGCCTTTGTTAGGTATTTGTCTTGGTATGCAGTTGCTTTTTGAAGAAAGTGAAGAGAATGGGCAATCCCTTGGATTAGCTCTACTTCCGGGTAAGGTGCAGCGATTTTCAGGTGAAACAGAGGCTGGTTATAGCTACAAGGTTCCTCATATGGGCTGGAACAATCTGAATATCAAGGATACAGATCATGCCCTTTTTCAAGCATTGGAAGGAGCAGAAGGGTACGTTTATTTTGTGCATTCCTATGTTGTGCATGCCGACAATGAAGAGGATGTGTTGGCGACAAGCTCTTATTATGGCGAGGTTCCTGCAGTTGTAGGAAGAGGCTCTGTGTTAGGCATGCAATTTCACCCTGAAAAAAGCAGTGCCGTTGGGATGAGACTGCTACAAAACTTTGGAGAAATGGTCCAGAAGGCAGGTGTAGGAAGATGAGTCGTTTTAAAATATATCCTGCCATCGATATACGTGACGGGAAATGTGTACGACTGGTACAAGGAGATTATGCTCAGGAAACCATATATGCTGATTCTCCTGTAGCCATGGCTAGTACCTTTGTTGAAGCAGGAGCGGATTGGATCCATGTTGTGGATTTAGACGGAGCAAAGGCAAAGGAAAGAGTTAATCATCAGCATGTGCTACAAATTGCTCAGGAGCTTGGTGTTCAGGTGCAGGTTGGAGGGGGCATACGAACGGCTGAGGATGTGGCCTTTTATTTAGAGCATGGAGTACAGAGAGTGATTCTTGGGAGTGTGGCTGTAAACAATCCTGCTTTTACGAAGCAAATGCTCTCTACATATGGAGGTGAGAGGATCGTTATTGGACTTGATGCTAGGGACGGATATGTGGCTACGGAGGGTTGGCTGGAAACATCTACGGTACTTGCCGAGGAGCTAGGTCAAGAGCTTGCTGCACATGGAGCAGAGCTTTTCATTTTTACCGATATTTCACGAGACGGTATGCTTAGTGGACCAAATACGGAAGGAATAACTAGGCTGGCACAAGCGACAGGAAAACAGGTTATCGCCTCAGGTGGTGTGAGCACCCTACAGGATTTGCAGGGACTTGTTGCGGAGCAAAAACACGGCGTAGCTGGAGCAATTGTAGGAAAGGCACTGTATACGAATCAATTTACGCTTGAAGAAGCGCTGCAGGTGGTGAAATAGCATGCTGACCAAACGAATTATTCCCTGCTTGGATGTGAAGGAAGGGCGTGTTGTGAAGGGAGTTCAGTTTTTAGAGCTACAGGATGCTGGAGATCCGGTGGAGCTAGCCGGCTATTACGATCAGGAGGGAGCGGATGAACTAGTATTTCTTGATATATCTGCTTCGCATGAAGGGCGAGAAACGATGATTGATGTGGTCCGTGAAGTAGCAGGGACATTAGCTATTCCCTTTACCGTTGGTGGAGGCATTAATACTGTTGAGGACATGAAACGTGTCCTTCGAGCAGGAGCAGATAAGGTCTCCGTAAATACAGCAGCTGTCCTAAGACCTGAATTGATTGCTGAAGGGGCAGGTTACTTTGGCTCCCAATGTATCGTGCTAGCGGTAGATGCCAAATTTGATTCTACTCTAGACTCGTGGAGAATTTATACACATGGTGGAAGAAAGGCAACAGAATGGGAAGTGACTGATTGGGTAAAAGAAGCTGTTCGTTTAGGTGCTGGAGAAATCCTGCTAACAAGCATGGATCAGGATGGGGCTAAAACGGGATATGATCTTGCTCTCACTCAAAGGGTTTCAGGAGCGGTTTCTGTTCCTGTAATCGCCTCAGGTGGTGCTGGAGCGAAGGAGGATTTTACGGCTGTTTTTCAGCAGGCTGGAGCGGATGCTGCGTTAGCAGCTTCTATTTTTCACTATAAGGAAACGTCTATAGGTGAAGTGAAGGCGTATCTTCAGGAGAGTGGGGTGGAGGTCAGATGAGTAATCAGGATGGAAAAAGTGTAGGGCAGGAGAAGGAACAAGCTGATCACTATATAGAAGGAATCAAATTTGATCAGCAAGGGCTTGTACCTGCCATCGTTCAGGATGTGACGAGTAAGGAGGTTCTAACTCTTGCTTATATGAATAAAGAATCCTTACAACGATCCATTGAAACGAAGCAAACCTGGTTTTATAGTCGTTCAAGACAGGAGCTTTGGCATAAAGGAGCTACGTCGGGACATACTCAGGAAATTGTAGATATTCGTTTTGACTGTGATGCTGACGCCCTCGTTGTTCTTGTTAAGCCAGCTGGTCCTGCCTGTCATACAGGGAGCTATAGCTGTTTTTCTGAATCTCTGCTATATAGGAAAAGGGACAAGGAGGATACTGAAGACGAGAAGGATGGAGATGAGCTGAAGGCTGATTCAAATGCGTATACAATGAGTCAATCGGGAGAACGCTTTGCCATACTTAATCTACTGGAAAAGACGATAGCTGAACGTGAGACTGAACGCCCCGAGGGTGCTTATACAACCTATCTATTTGAAAAAGGCGTGGATAAAATCCTAAAGAAAGTCGGGGAAGAAGCAGCTGAAATTATTATAGCGGCTAAAAATCGTGATCCTGAGGAATTAAAATGGGAGGTTGCTGATTTTCTCTACCATCTTCTCGTACTCCTAAGAGAACAAAAGCTTCCACTGGATGATGTGCTTAAGGTTTTGGAGGAACGCTTTAATTAAAGTATAAATACAAATTATAAACTCTACGATATAAGTAAGCCCTTTTGGTACAGTCTTTTAATGCCTTTTAATGCTGGAAAGGGTTTTATTATTGTCGCCTGCCTAGTAAGCCATTAACTGCTAGTCGGTGGAAGTCCGACCTAAGTAAGAACCAAGTCGCTTAGCTTCTCTCACTGATTGCTAGAGGAGAAGCTGGAATGAGTAAAGGCGACCTTACGGTCGCCTAGAAAATTTCAGTTTTTTACTCTACTCTTTTTTATTCCGTTGGAATAGCTCGGATAACATCGGAGTAAACGTTAAAAGGAGATTCTAACAATTCACGCTTCTGGTTTTGAGGATTAGTGTAAGTTGTCCGTACCGTATTTGTTGGATTGCTTAAAGAAACTAACTGATTGATCGCCGATAAATGGGCCGATCTTATCCAAACGATTATCCTCCGTAATATCCCCAACCGAACGAGCAATTCGATTGGGAGCACCATCTACGTATTGAAACAGAATGTGAGCTTTATCCTCCCGAATTTCGACCATGGTATAAACTAATGAATCCATAAACAGATAACGATGAGCTTCGCCTTTTACGAAACGGTATGAGAATTCGTTCCCTTTATGCGGATTCAATGTATTAAAGCTAGACTGCAAAGGAAGGGAAATAGCAGCTAATCGAGCTTGCACCAAATCATTCCCGTTTAATGCCTCCTTCGGGCCTGTGTAGTTAGGAGAGCTAACAAATACCAAGCCACGAGTGTTTTCAAACTGTACCGAAAGACCAAGCTGCTCCGAGACAAATCGTACCGGAACCATAATCCGGCCGTTCATAATTTGAGCAGGAACATCCAGGGTTACCGCCGCATTATTTTTATAAGCCGTTCTCTGGCTAGCCGTAACGCGTATGATGTCACCGCCTGCATTTTGAATTGTTGCTCTTTTTGCAGTATTATCCCATTGATATGTTAACCCCAAGGAGGACAATGTCCGTAACGGAACGAGCATTCTCCCTTCTTTGATGACAGGACTAGTGTCCGTTTCAATAAACTGACCATCGACATTTACATGAAGGGTTCGTTCAGTATTTTCCGCTGAAACGACTGAAGCTGTTGCAAATAATAAGAAAAGCAACATAAGCCAAATGTACTTTTTCATCAGAAACACCTCTTTGTTTTTATTTGTCATTACCCCATCTTTCTGTCCCTACACTAAAGATTTAGACGAATCCTTCCCTTAAAAGTTGCAATAGAGGAAAAAAACACCTTCCTCAAAATTCTCTTCCCTTACCTAAATTTTTCGAAACATCACTTAATTTGGCGATGAATAAATGGAAAAGCAAAATGCTCCATTTACTCTCACAGAAGATGAGTTCTTAACCTTATAGGAAAAAGCCCAAAACAAAAAAGATCTCTACACCATGTTAAAGCTATGATTAATTTTAGCAATAAAAAAGAAGCAGGACTTTTTTCCTGCTTCTTGTTTTATAAAGCTAATGACAACTTGCCTATTCATAAATAATTAGCCATAATCGAACTTATGATATAGTAAGCTTCATACAGAGCTTATGCTTCGAGTAATCTTTACTCTTTTATAAGATAGTAGTCAAACTGCCTAGCGTTAGTCTTTCTTAGGCTGTCCAACGATCACATCGTCTACCAAGCCGTATTCCTTCGCTTCAGTAGCAGACATAAAGTTGTCGCGATCGGTGTCTTTTTCAATTCTTTCAAGTGGCTGGCCAGTACGTTCAGCTAAAATATGATTGAGGTGCTCTCTCATTTTAAGAATTCTCTTAGCGTGGATCTCGATATCTGTTGCTTGCCCTTGAGTACCACCTAATGGTTGGTGAATCATCACCTCAGCGTTTGGCAAAGCAAAGCGTTTACCTTTTTCACCAGCAGCTAATAGAAAGGCACCCATAGAAGCAGCTAATCCGATACAAATTGTTGAAACCTGAGGTTTAATATGCTGAATCGTATCGTAGATCGCCATTCCAGCAGAGATAGAGCCACCAGGACTGTTAATGTATAGGCTAATGTCCTTGTCAGGATCATCGGATGCTAGGAACAAAAGCTGAGCGACAACGGAATTAGCCACCTGATCATCAATGGCTGTTCCTAAGAAGATAATTCTGTCCTTTAACAGGCGAGAATAAATATCATATGCTCTTTCGCCACGGTTTGTTTGCTCAATTACAGTTGGGATTAGATTCATGGTTAGACCTCCTTATTTAGATATCCTCCTGACATTTCTGTGCCTACCATGGTACAGTAAACATGCTAGGAGTGGTATGAGATTATTGTCTCTGTTTGTATTTTACACCAAAAGGTCAAAAAAGGTCAAATAAAAAGGAGAGCAGAATGAGTAAAAAAATGGAAACCTACAGCTATGAGCAGCGTTATCAGCAATGGGCATCATTTGAAGGCCTCACCAAAGAGATGAAGATGGAGCTAGAAAGCATTCAAAATGATTCAAAGGAGCTCGAGGAACGCTTTTATACAGACCTGGCTTTTGGGACAGGAGGATTAAGAGGTATCCTTGGAGCCGGAACAAATAGAATGAACACGTATACGGTTAGAAAAGCAAGTCTTGGCTTAGGTCACTACTTAAAGAAAACCTATGTAGATCAAGACATTCATGTAGTTATCGCCTATGATTGCCGACATCAATCTGTTGAGTTTGCCGAGCAGGCTGCTTTGACCTTAAATGGACTAGGGATTCATGCTCATGTTTTCCCTGAGCTAAGACCAACACCACAGCTTTCGTACACGGTTCGTCAGCTAAGCGCTCAAGCAGGAATTGTCATTACGGCTAGCCACAATCCACCTGAGTATAATGGCTATAAGGTTTATGGGGCAGATGGAGCGCAGATGAATTTAGAAACGGCTGACCAAGTCATTCAGCTAATAAATAAAATTGAAAATGAACTAACAATAGATGTGATGGACAAGGAAACGGCTATACAGAAAGGACTTTTACATACAATTAATGATCAATTAGATCAGGCGTATATAGACTATGTTGCTTCTCTTACCTTGCAACCAGATGTCATTAAACAAGCGGCGGACGATTTTCACATTGTGTTTACGCCACTACATGGAACGGCGCTTGGTCCCACAACGAAGGTTCTTAAGCAAGTGGGCTTTAAGCATGTCCATGTTGTAGAGGAGCAGGCCAATCCAGATCCGAATTTCAGCACGGTTAAATCGCCTAATCCGGAGGAGCATGAAGCGTTTGAAATAGCCCTTCAATACGCTGACCAAACAGGAGCAAATCTGATAATGGGAACAGATCCTGACGCAGATCGAATGGGAGTCGTTGTTCCTGATCATACAGGGACTTATCAGGTACTAAGTGGTAATCAAACGGGAGCCCTAATCCTACATTATCTATTAGAACAAAAGCAAAAGGATGGCTCATTAACAGCGGAGCATATGATATGTAAGACGATTGTAACGTCAGAGCTAGGTCGTGTTTTAGGACAAGCGTTTGGTGTCGAAACGTTAGATACACTTACAGGCTTTAAGTTTATAGGTGAGAAGATCAGGGAATTTGAGCAGACTGGTGATCAACAGTTTCTGTTCGGCTACGAGGAGAGCTATGGGTACTTAATTGGTGCGGAAGCAAGAGATAAGGATGCCATTCAAGCCGTTCTATTAGTAGCAGAAATGGGAGCTTATTATCATAGGCAGGGAATGACCTTATTAGATGCTCTGCATCAAATTTACACGAAGTATGGATTTTTTAAGGAAAAGCTCGTTTCTGTGACTATGCAGGGACTAGAAGGAGTAGCTAAGATCAAAGAGACGATGCAACGCTTGAGAGAACAGCCACCGCAAAACGTTAGTGCCGTACCAGTAAAATGGATTGAAGATTATTCAACGGGTACTCGCTTCACACCGTCAGGGAGGGAAGTGGAAAAGCTACAGCTACCAGCATCAAACGTAGTGAAATATTTTCTAGAGGACGGATCTTGGATCTGTGTTCGGCCATCAGGAACGGAGCCAAAGCTTAAGCTGTATATTGGAGTTGAAGGTGGCACAGAAGAAGAAGCTCAGCAGAAGGTAGAGATATACTCGAAGGATTTTCAGCAGAATTGGCTTTAGTATCAGCAGAATTGGCATATAAAAAACCTCCATTACTCTCAGTAGCACTTAGCACTTTTTAAGAGAGTAGGAGGTTTTTAATTTTTAAATTCATTTGATTCGTCCTATTTAGGCGTTTGCTTTGAGCTTTTCTTGCTTTTTCTTATCCTTCGCGTTAGAGATGTTCATATGGCTATGCCCGTTGAATATAGCCCCTTTTTCAATCTCAATCGTTTGAGCTGTAATATCTCCCTTCACCTGACAGCCCTTCACTAGCTGGATGGCATCGGATACTTGAATATTTCCTTCGACAAGCCCTTCTATGGTTAAGCTACCAGCCGTAATATTGCCTAAAATCACACCATCTTTACCTACTAAAACCGTTCCTTCTGTAACGACATCCCCTTTAAACTCACCATCTATGCGAATAGAGCTTGTAGACTCCAGTTTTCCTTCCATTTTAGTGCCATGTCCTATGACCGTATTGATTCGGTCAGGCTGAGTATTTTTAGAAAACAATCTCTTTTCCCCCTGTCTGGGCTATTTTTTCTATTCAATCATTTGGTGAGCTTCTTATCGGGTAAGATGGCCAGTTGCTCACCACTGTTCACTGGTACCTCTGTTTAATCTAGGCTATCTTAAATAA
Organism: Bacillus horti; assembly: GCF_030813115.1. Taxonomy (NCBI): domain Bacteria; kingdom Bacillati; phylum Bacillota; class Bacilli; order Caryophanales; family Bacillaceae; genus Caldalkalibacillus; species Caldalkalibacillus horti. Next base: position 11,730 of record NZ_JAUSTY010000019.1, read on the forward strand.
TCAGCAGGATTAATCGCTTTCCCATCCTTATGTAGCTCATAGTGTAGATGGACACCGGTACTGCGTCCCGTGCTACCCATCCTGCCAATCTCGTCCCCTTTTTCCACCTTATCCCCCTTCTCTACATCAATCGCTGATAAATGAGAGTAGGAGGTGGTATATCCGTTACCATGATTGACAACAATTTGATTGCCATAGTTTCCGTTCCTCCCCGCGAAGGTCACCGTTCCGTGGGCTGTAGCATAAATAGGTGATCGACTGTTACCAGCAAAATCAATTCCACTATGCATTCTAGTTCTTCCATGGAAAGGATCCTTACGAAAGCCAAAGGAGGAGGAAACCCTCCCATTTGACGGTGGGATGGATGGGATAAACAACGCTTTATACTGTTCTTCCTCGATATAACTTTTTAAATCTGTCAGTTGACTCTGCTGGTGCTTCGCTTCATCCTTTAGGGCAATGATTTGTTCACGGATTATTTCAGTTACGGCAAATGTTTGGCTTGAGTACACTGAGGTAAGTTCACGCTGGTCTGCTTTTGAACGTGAGGAGTCTGAAGATGCCATTCTTCGAAGGGCAGCTGTTTCTTCTGTGGAGTTGTGTTCTTCAAAATGATGAGAGTGGGGCTCTTCAAAATGGCCATCTAATTCAAGTGATGTAAAGGTACTAATTCCTAATACTCGTGGAGAGGGATCAAAGCTAGATACGGCAAAAAGACCTTCATCACTGCGTTGTATGCCTTCGTTCTGCAGGAGTGAGGTAGAATCGTCGAGCTCTTTAATTTGCTGTTCAAGCTGTTGAACTTCTTCAATATAACGCTGAAGATCTAGTAAATTATTCTGAAGATCATCCAATTCAACATTGACATGGGATAATCGCAGCTTTAATTCATGATTTTCATCAATGTATCCGTCCATTTCTACATACTGTTGATCCATTCTGGCGTCTAGTTTTTTTGTTGTATCCCATAAAAACAGAGATAAACCTATCCCTGTAATTGTAAGGATAAGCACTAGACTAATTAATATGAGAATTGGCCATTTTTTCACTTTGTAGGACTGAATATCCCCTTTTCCGTGAGGGATAATTTGAACGGTCCACCATTTATTGTTCTTGCTCATTGTTTTCTCCTATAACCAAATGATTCAGTAGCTGTCCATTCGACAGCATTCCTACCTTGATCTTCCGTAAAGATATCATCTTAAAGGATCCTAGAGGTAAAAAATAGACAATAAGGTAGTTGGTTGGGTTAGCAACTTTTATTCAATTCGCCTTCCTGAGTAAAATTCCTTCTAATTTCGACAAAAAAATATTTTAAAATCACTCAAGGTAAGGAGGATTATTAAATTCCGGATTTTGCATATCGAAAGAGGACTAGCTAAAAGGATAGTGTTAATTGCATGGAAGGAGGATCATTCAAATGACGAGGGATCATTCATGGAAGAAGGATTAATCAAGTGCCGAGGGGTAGCCTCATGGAGGAGGTTCAATCAAGTGCCGAGGGGTATCCTCATGGAAGAAGGATCAATCAAGGAGGAGAAGCTCATTCATGAAAAGAAGTCAAGACGGAGTACTCATGAAAAGGACATAAAAAAGGCCGCCCCACTATCATTCTAACTTTGGGTCAGCCGCTTAATTTTAGATAAGATGTTCAAATTTGATTAGATAATCTAATGAGTAGCTTTCTAACGGTCATAATTGCACCTTAGAAGTGTATATTTTATGTTTAAAAGTTCTAACGGTCAAATTTGCACCTTAGAGCACAAATTGATGGAGTTAATCTGCGGATTTGCATTCTAAGGGTCTGAAATGTCCGTTAGAAATTAAATCAAGGAAAAAAAGGTGTCTAAGAGTCGAAAATGTCCGTTACAGCTCAGCATTAAAAGATGTTACAGCTCTAAAGGTAATATGAAAATAGAAGCAGATATGTATGCTGGCGCACCCGGAGGGATTCGAACCCCCGGCAGACGTGGTACCGGAAACCACCGCTCTATCCTGCTGAGCTACGGGTGCACAAGAAAAAGAGCAACTCTAATTATACTGCTTCCTATAGTATAAATCAATGGCAATAAATGAATTGCTGAATTGATCAAAAATTTCATTCGTACGTAAGCATAGGAATAAAAAAATGATATACTATAAAGAAAGAAGTGACAGATGAAGGGTTGAAAAGGATTGAAAAGAGAAGGACTGAATAGAGAAGGATAGAAAAGAGAGTGTACAAATAATGTTTGGGTAGAGACATGTTATGGAGAAGAACATGCTATTCGGTAAAACATGTGATACGGAGGGATAAGCATGCAGCTAGGATTCGAATTGACTCAGCAACTTCAAACGAAGCTTGTGATTACTCCAGAGCTACGGCAGTCGATTACAATCTTACAGTACCCTACCCTTGATCTTATTCGCTATTTAAGAGAGCAGGCGGGGGAAAATCCCTTTATAGAGCTTGCGGAGCCTGAGGATTTTTTATGGAACAAAAGCATAGAGAAAAGCCAAATTAAATCAAACTGGGATGAAGATGATCAGCTGCAGGAGGGAGCTTATTCCTCCCTTGAAGCCTATGTCAACCCTATTGATTATTGTGCTAATCATGAGGAAACTCTACAGGGATATTTACTAGAACAGGTAGGCTGTCTCACACTCGAGCCCCAAATCAAAAAAATTGTCCAGTTTCTTATCGGCAATGTAAATGAGCGGGGATACCTTGAGCTAGATGATGATAAGTGGGCTACTTCTTTAGGGGGAGGCTTAGAGGATTGGGAGCAGGCTTTAGGGGTTTTACAGCAGCTAGAGCCGCGTGGAGTTGGGGCAAGGAGCTTAGAAGAATGTTTGCTCTTACAGCTCAGGCACCTAGGAGGTACAGACCAACTAACGGAAAAAGTAATCGCTGAATATTTAGCGGACCTTGCGGCAAAGAGATATCAGAAGATAGCTAGTGCTTTGAAGGTAAGTGTACAGGAGGTCCAGCAAATTGCAGATTTTATAAGCACCTTACAGCCTAAGCCAGGCATGCTCTTTCACTCGCAGGAAGCCAGATATATTATTCCTGACGTCTATGTTCAAAAGGTTAATGGCAAATTGCTAGTTCAGCTTAATGATCGAATACTGCCACGTGTTCAAATGAACAAAGTCTATGTTGATTTACTTAAGCAAGGAACGGATGCGAAGGAGTATTTGGAGGAGCAATTGCAGCAGGTTCAATGGATTGAGCGTAGCTTAGCTCAGCGTCAACAAACGATTTTAAAGGTAGCCAAAGCGATTATTCAAGCTCAGCCAGAATTTTTTGTAGAGAATAAACCTTCCTTGAGGCCGCTTGTTTTAAAGCAGATTGCTCAGGAGGTTAATGTTCATGAATCTACCGTTTCAAGGGCGACAAACCATAAATATATTCAAACCTCCCAAGGGGTATTCGAGCTTAAGTATTTCTTCTCCAATAGGTTAACATCCAATGAAGAAAATGCTACCTCCTCACAGCAGGTCAAGCAATGGATACAGGGCATTATTGAAAAAGAAGAGAAGCGTAAGCCTTTATCCGATCAAAAAATTGTTTCTATCCTTCAGGAAAAAGGAGTTTCTGTGGCTAGACGAACGGTTGCTAAATATAGAGAAGAACTAGGTATCTTCCCTTCCTCACAGAGAAAAAGAGTGTAAGATTAAAGTTAATTATTAGTGTGAGAAATTAATAATTTAAGCAAGTACACGAGGCAATTATATATAGACAATTCATTTAGACAGGGTCAACAGGTCATCATTAGACAAATTCATATTGATAAATTCATCCTTCATTGTTAAAATAGCAGTGAAGTTATTTTTTTTATTCAAATGGGACGTTTTTCGTCAACGGGGGACGATTTTTGTCCCTAAAGTAGTCTTTTGTTAGGCTATTTGTAATCAAAAAGGATTGTTTTAACATCATGAGCTTCATGGACAGCAAAGGAAAGGAGGAGGTCTACTGGAAAAACTGCTCCACTTACAATTAAAGGTTGTCCCGGATCTCCTGCAAGTTATGACCAGAAGATACACCATAATGAAGGTCATTCAAGCTACTCAGCCTATTGGACGGAGAAGCTTAACTCAAATGGTGGGTCTAACTGAGCGGGTGCTAAGGGCAGAGACGGACTTTATTAAGCAGCAGGGACTACTCCAGATTGCCTCCTCAGGCATGAGCCTTACCCCAGAAGGTGTAGAGGCGGTGACCGGATTGCGAGGCATGATGAGAGAGCTCCTAGGCCTGAAAGAGCTAGAACAGCAGCTAGAGCAGCTTTTATCCGTAAATCAGGTGATTGTGGTTCCAGGAGATAGTTCTGAAGAAGCCTGGGTCAAGCATGATTTAGGACGTGCTGCTGTAGAGCAAATGTCTTTGCTAGCTGAAGAAAAATGGAATGTGGCTGTGGCTGGTGGAACAACGATGGCTGCTGTAGCTGAGGTGATGAAGCCTAGCTCCAAGCTTAAATCTCTAGTATTTTTACCAGCTAGAGGTGGTTTAGGAGAAGAGGTGGAAAACCAGGCGAATACGATTACCTCGAAGATGGCTCAGCAATCAGGAGGAAGCTATCGTATGCTTCATATTCCAGATCAGCTAAGTAAGGAAGCGTATGAATCTCTGACACATGATCCACACATCAAGGATGTGATCAGACAAATCCGATCCTCGCGAATGATCGTTCATGGAATTGGTGAAGCTAGAACGATGGCTTTGCGCAGAAAATCCACAAAGCAGCTGCTCCAGTCGATTGAAGAACGTCAGGCTGTCGCCGAAGCGTTTGGCTATTATTTTAGCCAGCAGGGTGAAATCGTCGAAAAGATTCAAACGGTGGGTCTGCGCTTAGAGGATGTTCAACAGGCCGATCATATTATTGCGGTCGCTGGAGGTCGGGCAAAAGCAAGAGCGATTCGTGCTTTTCTAATGCATGGCACTCATGATGTTTTAATCACCGATGAGGGGGCAGCTAGAGAGATGATTCAGCTCTGCCAGCCTGAAACAGAGGTTTAGTTTTCTAGTCATCGGGCTATCAATTTACTAGTGTATACCTAACTAGGGTAGGTCAGAACATAACAGTAATAATGCTTTACAATTATATAAAATGGATAGAGACCAAAGGAGGAAATTAAGAATGGCTACAAAAATTGCAATCAATGGTTTTGGACGTATTGGGAGAAACGTGTTCCGCGCAGCATTAAACAACCCAAATGTTGAGGTAGTTGCTGTTAATGACTTAACAGATGCAAAAATGCTAGCTCATCTTCTAAAGTATGATTCCGTTCACGGTAGATTAGACGCAAAGGTTGAAGCTAGTGACAATGCCCTAATTGTTAACGGAAGTACAGTAAAGGTTCTAGCTGAGCGTGACCCTTCTGCACTACCTTGGAAGGAGCTAGGCATTGATATCGTAGTAGAAAGTACAGGACGCTTTACAGATCATGCTGACGCTTCTAAACACATCGAAGCAGGAGCTAAGAAGGTAATCATTTCTGCACCTTCTAAGGACGCTGACTTTAATGTTGTTCTTGGTGTAAATGAAGGAAGCTATGAGCCAGCCTCACACAACATTATTTCAAATGCTTCTTGTACAACAAACTGTTTAGCACCATTTGCTAAAGTTCTAAATGAAAAATTCGGATTACGTCGTGGTATGATGACAACTGTTCACTCTTATACAAACGATCAGCAAATTTTAGACCTAGCACACAGTGACTACCGTCGTGCACGTGCAGCTGCTGAAAATATTATCCCAACAACAACGGGTGCAGCTAAAGCGGTAGCTCTAGTTTTACCAGAGTTAAAAGGTAAATTAAACGGCTTCGCCATGCGTGTTCCTACAGCTAACGTTTCTGTAGTTGACCTAGTAGCTGAGCTAGATAAAGAAGTAACAGTTGAAGACGTAAACGGTGCTCTTAAAGAAGCGGCTGAGGGAGAGCTTAAAGGAATTTTAGCTTATACTGAGGAGCCACTTGTAAGCTCTGACTTTAACGGAGATGCTCATTCTTCTACAATTGATGCACTATCTACAATGGTAATGGAAGGCAACATGGTTAAGGTTGTTTCTTGGTATGACAATGAGTGGGGCTACTCCAACCGTGTCGTAGATTTAGTTGAATATATGGCAAGCAAAGGCTTATAATTTTAAATGAAAGAAGTTTAGAGGAGAATAGGGTATTCTCCTCTTTCATGTGGAGGCGATACGATGAACAAGAAAACAATGCGAGATATTGAGTTTAATCAAAAACGTGTGTTTTGTCGTGTTGATTTTAACGTCCCTATGGAGGATGGTCAGGTAACGGACGATACGCGGATTCGTGCAGCTCTTCCTACTATTACATATTTAATAGAGCAGGGAGCCAAAGTGATTCTAGCCAGTCACCTAGGTAGACCAAAGGGAGAGGTTAAGGAAGAGCTTCGTTTAGATGCTGTAGCTAAGCGTCTTTCTGAGCTATTAGGGAAAGAGGTAGCTAAAGCAGATGAAGCGTTTGGACCAGAGGTTGAGGCGCATGTGGCTCAAATGAGTGCAGGAGATATCCTCTTGCTTGAGAATGTACGCTTCTACGCTGGAGAGGAAAAAAATGATACTGAGCTAGCGAAATCCTTCGCTGCTTTAGCTGACGTATTTGTGAATGATGCGTTTGGTACAGCACATCGTGCTCATGCTTCAACAGAAGGAATTGCTCACCACCTTCCTGCCGTTGCAGGATTACTTATGGAAAAGGAACTAGATTTCTTAGGCGGTGCCCTAGAGCAGCCTGAACGTCCTTTTACGGCCATCATTGGTGGAGCAAAGGTTAAGGATAAAATCGGTGTCATTGAAAACCTACTGAATAAAGTGGACAACTTGATTATCGGTGGCGGATTGGCGTACACGTTCGTAAAAGCGCTTGGACATGATATTGGTAAGTCTCTTTTAGAAGAGGACAAAATCGATCTTGCCAAACAATTTATGGAGCAGGCTAAGGAAAAAGGCGTCAAGCTATACATCCCTCAGGATGTTGTTGTAGCCGATGAATTTTCAAAAACTGCTACGACTCAGGTCGTTGCTATCGATGCAATCCCTAGCGACTGGGAAGCGTTAGATATCGGACCGAATACGATTGATACGTATCGTCAAGTGATTCTTGATTCTAAGCTAGTGATTTGGAACGGACCTATGGGAGTGTTTGAATTTGATCTATTTGCTCAAGGAACAAATTCTGTAGCTCGTGCATTAGCTGACTGTGAAGGAACCACCATTATTGGAGGTGGAGATTCTGCTGCTGCTGTAGAAAAGGCGGGATTAGCAGACTCCATGAAGCATGTCTCTACGGGTGGAGGAGCTTCTCTAGAGTTTATGGAGGGTAAAATCCTACCGGGTGTAGCTGCTCTTCAAGATAAATAAAATAAAAAACATAGCATACGATAGATCTACTTGAAGGAGGAAGCAAGATGCGTAAACCGATTATTGCAGGGAACTGGAAGATGCATATGACTGTAGACGAAGCCAAAGCGTTTGTTCAAGAGGTTGATGGACTTGTACCAAGTGCTGATCAGGTAGATACGGTTATTTGTGCTCCTTTTACCCATCTTTCAACCCTGACAGAGCTTGTGCAGGAGCGTCCCATTGCTATTGGAGCGCAGAATATGTATTTTGAGGAGCAGGGTGCATTTACAGGAGAGATTAGTCCCGTGATGCTAAGCTCGCTTGGCGTAACGTATGTGATTTTAGGACATTCTGAAAGACGTCAGTATTTTAATGAAACGGACGAGCTAGTCAATGCAAAGGCGAAGGCTGCTCATCAACATAAGCTAATTCCAATTATTTGTGTAGGTGAGAACCTAGAGGAAAGAGAAAAGGACGAGACCAAAGAGGTTGTTCAAAAGCAGCTAATTGGTGCGTTACAAGGACTTTCATCTGCTGAAGCTTCAGCTTCTGTGATTGCTTATGAGCCAGTGTGGGCTATAGGTACAGGAAAATCATCTACTGCTGAGGATGCGGGAGATGTCATTTCCTTCATTCGCTCGATTGTAGAGGATCAATATGATCAACAGGTTGCTAGTGCTGTCCGTATTCAGTATGGTGGAAGTGTGAAGCCAGAAAATATTGCCGAGTACATGGCCCATCCTGATATTGATGGAGCGTTAGTGGGAGGAGCTAGCTTAAAGCCAACATCCTTCCTACAGCTTTTGGAGGGACGTTCGTAATGAGAAGACCAAAACCTGTAGCGTTAATCATCCTAGACGGCTTCGGACTTCGTGATGAAATGCAAGGGAACGCTGTAAGTCATGCGCGCAAACCGAACTATGACCGATACTGGGAGAACTATCCTCATACCACTTTAACGGCAAGTGGAGAAGCGGTTGGACTTCCAGGCGGACAGATGGGGAATTCCGAGGTAGGTCATTTAAATATTGGTTCTGGGCGGATCGTTTATCAGGACTTAACTAGGGTAAACAAGGAAATAAGTGAAGGAGCCTTTTTTGATAACGAAGTGATGATTGAAGCGATGCGTTATGCAAAAAGGGAAGGAAAAAAGCTTCACTTATATGGTCTGCTTTCAGATGGTGGTGTACACAGTCATATCAATCACCTTTTTGCTCTTTTACGTTTAGCTAAGACAGAGCAATTGACAGAAGTGTATATTCATGCCTTTTTAGATGGAAGAGATGTAGCTCCAGACAGTGCCCAATCCTATATCGAACTTCTTCTAGCGAAAATGAAGGAGCTAGGAGTTGGAAAGCTTGCTACCGTCCAGGGGCGATATTACTCTATGGATCGTGATAAGCGCTGGGATCGTGTAGAAAAAGCCTATCGGGCCATGGTGTATGGAGAAGGTCCTAAATATACGGACCCTATCCAAGCGATTACCGAATCCTATGAACAAAGTGTCTTTGATGAGTTTGTTATTCCGACTGTGATGGTGGACGAGCATGGTGAACCAGTGGCTCAAATAGAGTCTGGAGACGCTGTGATCTTTTATAACTTTAGACCTGACCGAGCCATCCAGATTTCTAACGTCTTTACAAACGAAGACTTTAGAGGCTTTGATCGGGGAGAAAGCACACCAAAGAACCTGCACTATGTTTGTTTAACCCATTTTAGTGAGACTGTTCAAGGCTTCGTGGCGTACAAGCCGGTGAACCTAGACAACACATTAGGTGAGGTGCTTACACAAAATGGTCTGAAACAGTTACGTATAGCAGAGACGGAAAAGTATCCTCATGTCACCTTTTTCTTTAGTGGTGGGCGTGAAGCTCCATTTGAAGGCGAGGAACGTGTCCTCATTGCTTCGCCTAAGGTAGCCACCTATGATCTACAGCCGGAAATGAGTGCATATGAGGTTACAGATAGGCTGCTACAAGAATTAGACCGTGACCACCATGACGTGATCATTTTAAATTTTGCTAACCCGGATATGGTAGGGCATTCTGGAATGCTAGAGCCAACAGTTAAAGCGATTGAAGCTGTAGATACGTGTTTAGGAAAGATTGTAGATAAGATTCTAGCTAAGGATGGCGTAGCTTTAATTACGGCCGACCATGGAAATGCCGATATGGTACTGGATCCAGCAAATCGCCCTGTTACATCACACACCACAAATCCAGTTCCTTTTATTGTGACCAAAAATGGGGCGGAGCTTAGAGAGGGTGGTATCCTAGCAGATATCTCTCCAACGATCCTAGATCTTCTAGGTGTGCAACAGCCTGTTGAAATGACAGGTGCTTCAATGATTAAAAAGTAGAAGAAGCTTGCTCTATACAACGTGTTCTTTAGAGCTAATTTCTTATAGTGAATTTCATACAGCTACTTAGACTAAATAACAAAAATATTAAAGAGGAGTGTGTTTTAACATGACAATCATTTCTGATGTATATGCTCGCCAGGTATTAGATTCACGTGGTAACCCAACTGTTGAGGTAGAAGTATATTTAGAATCTGGTGTAATGGCTCGCGCAATCGTACCTTCTGGAGCTTCAACAGGTGCTCACGAAGCTGTAGAGCTACGTGATGGAGATAAAGAGGTTTACTTAGGAAAAGGGGTAACAAAAGCGGTTCAGAACGTAAATGAAATCATCGCTCCAGAGCTTATTGGCTTTGATGTACGTGATCAAGTGGGCATTGATGAGTTTATGATTGAATTAGATGGAACAAAAAATAAATCTAAGCTTGGAGCGAACGCTATCCTTGGTGTTTCCATGGCAGTAGCTCGTGCTGCGGCAGAGGAGTTAGGCTTAGAGCTTTATGAGTACTTAGGAGGCTTTAACTCTAAGACTTTACCTGTGCCAATGCTTAACATCTTAAACGGTGGGGAGCATGCGGACAATAACGTAGACATTCAAGAGTTTATGGTTATGCCTGTTGGAGCATCAACGTTCCAAGAAGCCCTTCAAACAGGTGCTGAGATTTTCCATAGCTTGAAATCCGTATTAAAGGAAAAAGGTTTAAATACAGCTGTTGGAGATGAAGGTGGCTTTGCTCCAAACCTTTCCTCCAATGAAGAAGCGATTACAACGATTATTACAGCGATTGAAAAAGCGGGATATAAAGCTGGTGAAGACGTATTTATCGCGTTAGATGTAGCTTCAACAGAGCTATATCAAGATGGTAAATATGAATTCAAGGGAGAAGGAATCACTCGTACAACAGATGAGATGATAACATTCTACTCTGAGCTTTGCGATAAATACCCAATTATCTCCATTGAAGATGGTCTAGCTGAGGATGATTGGGAAGGCTGGAACAAGCTAACGAAAGCGATTGGAAACAAGGTTCAGCTAGTTGGGGATGATCTATTTGTTACAAATACAGAGCGCTTATCAAGAGGAATTGAAGAGGGTACAGGGAACTCCATCTTAGTTAAAGTGAACCAAATTGGTACACTAACGGAAACCTTTGATGCGATCGAAATGGCAAAAAGAGCTGGATACACAGCGGTTATTTCTCACCGTTCTGGTGAAACTGAGGATACAACTATTGCTGATATCGCAGTGGCTACAAACGCTGGACAAATCAAAACTGGAGCTCCTTCTCGTACAGACCGTGTAGCGAAATACAACCAATTACTACGCATTGAGGATCGCTTAGGGGATGTAGCCAGGTACGGTGGAAAAGCTGCTTTTTACAATCTAAAAAAATAATGCCAAAGGGGAATTGATAACTTGGGCATTTTATGATAACGTATTAGTATTGCAAACTCACTTTTAGGAGGTGGGAGAATGGAACTAGTCGTTAAAATCTTACTAGTTGTGGTTTCCCTTGGTCTGATTACAGTTGTTTTACTTCAATCTGGTCGTAGTGCTGGTTTAGCTGGTGCTATTGGCGGTGGTGCGGAGCAAATTATGGGGAAACAAAAAGCACGTGGTATTGATGCCCTTCTTGGAAAAATTACAACAGTTTTAGCGGTTGTATTTATACTGTTATCTGTTACGGTTGCTTATATCGTAGGATAATCATAGATCAAATCAATACTCAAAAGGGAAGCAGTAGGTGGACAAGCCTGCTGCTTTTTCCTTTACTTTTTTTCTAATAATAGTAATTAATGGGTAAACATAGACAAAGAAGTATTTTCTGGGATAGTAAAACCTAATTATTGTGAGGATAATTGTCGACCTTCTCTTGATCCATATTCTTTTCAAAATAATGATAATGATCTTTAGTGGCTATTTATATGGAATTCGTTCCGAACGAATTATCAAAGGAAATTCAAGTATTTAAATCGGCGCAATAGGCTAGTTCGTTGGCACCCTCTGCTAGTTACATATCGGAATGTTAAGGGTATCATAATATTCATAAGTCAGGGAGAGGATGGTTTCTCATCCGAATATGTCAGTTAGCAGAAGGAGGTGCAAAAGAAGAGAATGACAACTCATGCTTTTGACCGAATTAAAATGCCTCCGGGTTTTTGGGAAGGACTGCGTCAATTGGGAATTGCCTCGCATGATGTAGCCCGCAAAGCCGGATTGCCGCTCACTATTATTTCCGAGACGGCTGTTAGTACCGCCCAATACTACTCAATCTGGCAGGCGTATTCCGATTTGGTAGGTGACATAGCCCAAGGGATGATCAAGCTTGCAACCATTTATGAAGCAACGAAATACCCACCAACTGTATTGGCCACTTATCACGCCCGTGATTATCGCGATGCCTTGCATAGAATGGTCCGATATAAACAGCTCTGTCCTCCAGAAAGCTTAAGGATGATTGAAGGCGGTGAGGAATGTACCATCGAATTGGAATGGCTCGTCACTGATCAAACTTGTCCGCCATTGCTGGTGGGTATCACACTGGCATTCCTGCTTGAATTGGGAAGACGAGGTACAGGCCAGCATCTAAAGGCCAGTGCTGTAGAATTTTCGCAGCCGATGGGAGATGTTCAGGCCCTGGAAGTTTACTTTGGGTGTCGCATCCGAACGGATTCCGATCGCAATCGATTGACGCTATATAGACATGATCTGGATTCTCCTTTTCTTACCTATAATGAAGAGTTGCTTGAGGTTCTGACTCCTGCACTGGACCTCACACTGCATCAACATCAAGACAATCGTTCCATATCGAACATGGTTAAATGGATCATGAAGCGCACCTTGAGCGGCGGACGCCCCGATGTACAGACGGTCGCCAAAGAACTGGGCATGAGTGACCGTACGTTGCAGCGTCGACTAACCGATGAGAACTCAAGTTTCAACCATCTGCTCACACAAGCACGGCAAGAACAGGCACGGATGTATTTGGCAGACTTATCGCTCGATATTAAGGAAGTAGCATTCCTGATCGGATATGAAGACCAAAATTCGTTTTACCGTGCGTTCCGCTCTTGGGAAGGTGACACTCCTGCCAATTGGCGAAGAGGACATACGGGGGGCCAAGCAAACGTAGAAGATATGCCTTCAGACAGACTGAATAATCATTAACAGAAAAGGGAGAATGAATCATGGATATGGGATTGAACAACAAAACAGCCTTGGTAACAGGATCAACGAAAGGAATTGGCAAAGCCATTGCCATCGAGCTGGCCAAAGAAGGGGTCAATGTACTTATTAATGGACGAAATTCCGAAGAGGTAGAGCGCATAGTAGGTGAGATTAAGTCTGCATATCCGAATACTTCCCCTCAAAATGCGGCGGCTGATATCGTCAATGTCGCTGAGCGGGAAGCTTTGTTTGAAAAGTTCCCGCATGTTGATATTTTAGTAAACAACACAGGGATTTACGAGGTCATGTCCTATGACGACGTAGATGACGACGTATGGGAAACATATATTCAGACCAACATGCTTGCCGCAAACGGGCTATCCAAATTCTATATGCCAAACATGCTAAACAACGGCTTTGGCAGAATCATCTTTATCGCGAGCGAAGAAGCGGTGATGCCATCCGGACAAATGCCGCAATATGCCGTAACCAAATCCATGCTTCTCTCTTTGTCGAAGAGTCTGTCCAAATTGACAGTGGGGACGGAGGTAACAGTCAATACGATTATGCCTGGGCCATCACTTTCGGAGAATGTACAACAGATCATCGAGAGCATCTTTCAGGACGAAAACATGACCTTTGAGGAAAAAGAAAAAACCTTTATGGCGGCCAATCTCCCGCAATCCGAATTGCAGCGGTTCATCAGGCCAAGCGAGATTGGTAGACTTGTGACATTTGTGTGCAGCCCTTATGCAACACCATTCAAAGGTTCAGCGATCCGTATGGACGGTGGAATGGTTCCAACGATTTACTAATCATTTGCAAAATACATGTATCTAGCGCTCATTTCATTGTTTAAATTGCTAGTGTGAACTAGAAGACTGGCGAGGTTCTGATAACTGAAAAAATCCACAAGAACCAAGACTCCTATGCAGGTTAAGCGACTTAATGGTAACTAAATCAGGTTATTCATTCGTTGCTCAGTTTTGAGAGTTCAACTCTCAAATTAATCTGTCTTCTGTGTGTCATATAGACAAGGCATGCAGTGACCAAACTAAACCAAGAGATCAATTACTAATGAAAGAGGGCTAACTATGGTGAGGTCGAAAGGACAGGATCGCAAGGAGGAAATCCTTGAGGCAGGTGTGGAGGTATTTGCCCAGCGTGGATACTATAACACTACGACTGCCCTTATCGCAGAGAAAGCGGGGATATCTCAACCTTATGTGTTTCGTTTTTTTCCGACGAAGGAAGAACTGTTCATCGCCGTTTTGAATCGGGCGTTTGACCGGATCCTCCAAACATTTAAAAATGTGGAGTCGAGCCCAGACCAACTGGGTAACGACATGGTCAAAGCCTATGAAGAATTGTCGGTCCAATATCCTAATGAGATTGCTTTGCAGGTGATCGGCATTGGCATCACCGAAGAAGCAATTCGGGCGGCTGCCAAAGAGGGGTTATCCCGTATCAGAACTTATGCCCTAAAAGAGTTTAAAGCAGCAGGCATACCCGATGCAGAAAAGAACGTAACGATTTTTATCGCCATGGGCATGATGTGCAACATTTCATACTTTTTGGATCTTCCCGAGCTTTTTGAGTTCAACGAAAATAAATAACTGTCCAGGTTATTTTATTTTTGCTACAAAAGTAATTGATCAATCAATACCTACCTCTTTTTTTCTAAAAGAGCGTCATGTTTCCCCTTCATAAATCGTTTGTATATTTATATTTCCATTTAAATAACTCACCTCTCATTGGGAGTACCTCATGTCTAAAAAGCACGCACCAATAGCCCATATTCTTTATACATTGTAGAAAAGAGCTACTTTTAGCCTGCTTTTAAGATTTTTAAAAAAGGGTACTATAAAGGAGTAGATGGATCCAATGATAAGGAAAGGGTGAGAATTTTGAAAGGATGTATGCTCATACATGGGTTTACTGGTAGTCCTTATGAAGTCAAACCTTTAGCGAGCTTCTTAGAACAGCAAACAAATTGGAACATATATACTCCCACACTTGCGGGACATGGGCAAGGGGATTCCATAGTGGAAACAACGTATCATGACTGGATTTCTTCTGCTGAAGGAGCATTGAAGAAAGCGTCAGAAGAAAATGAAGAGCTTATCTTGATCGGCTTTTCTATGGGGAGTATCATTGCCAGTTATCTGGCTTCTAAATATCAAATTTCTAAGCTGATTCTTCTTAGTCCAGCTGTATTTTATCCGAGTACACAGCAATTTTTTAAAGTCATGGTTGAGGTAACCCGTATGTACTTCCAAGATCAATTAAAAGCTCAAAGTTATATTGATCGTTATCGTGGTAAATGGAAGAGTACACCGTTTCAAGCGGTATGGAATTTTCACCAGCTGGTCAAGCAACTCAAACCAAGCTTCCGATTGATTGACATCCCTATCTTGATTGTGCAAGGACGAAAGGACGAAATTGTGAATCCCAAAAGTGCTCAGTACATTTTTAATATGGTACGATCGGAAGAAAAGGAGCTTGTCTGGCTCGAGGATTCAAAGCATATTGTTTGCCATGACTGCGAAGCGGACATCATATTTAATAAGGTTGAACAATTTTTGCAGGCAGAAGACTCTGTTCAGGAGGAGTCATTAGCTGTAAACTAGAGCTAGAGGTTAGAGGTTAGAAAGATACCTGGAGCGCTATAACAAATAGCATCGATGGGGAGAGGACAATTTTAGCATGGGAATGGAAAAACCAACATCCTTCACATATAGAGGGGATCGTCAAATAGGTGTGCTGCTTATTCATGGCTTTTCTGGATCAACAAAGGAGCTAACAGGATTAGGACGGATCTTGCACGAGCAGGGCTTGACCGTCCACGCTCCTTTATTAAAGGGTCACGGTCTAACACCTGAGGAGATGGGCAAAACGACTTGGGTAGACTGGTGGGGGAGTGTAAAGGAAGGCTATCAACAGCTAGTACGTGAAGGCTGTACATCGATATTTGTTATAGGGCATTCCATGGGTGGGCTGCTAGCGCTTAAGCTAGCTCAGTACGAGAAGATAGAAGGAATTGTAACGCTATGTGCGGCCATGAAGGTACGAGATAAGCGTTTCGCCATCGTCAGCCTACTCCAGCATATGATCCCTTATAAACGCAGAAAAAAGCCTAAGGCAGATTACATTGAACGGGAGCTTTATATTTATGATAGGGTTCCGTTAAAGTGTATCGTAAGCTTACATAAGCTTATCACGAATGTACAGAAAATGGTGCACTACGTGAAGCAGCCTATTCTCATTATTCAATCTGATTTGGATGAAACGGTGGACCCTTTAAGTGGGAATATCCTGTATCAACGTGTGGGAAGCGAGGAAAAAGAGCTGGTTACATTTAAAGATTCCACCCATATGATCACACTTGACTTAGAAAAGGAAATGGTTTTTGACCGAGTGCAGAAGTTTCTTTTGGACCGAATTGAAAAAAAGGTTAGTCTTTTAAATGTACAATAACAATAATTGCAAACATACAGCTACAATAAAGCAGAGTGAACACAGTAATGGATACAGAAAGGGTGTGGAGATCATGGTCGATCGTCAGGAATTGCTTGCCTTTATGAAGGATGATGCCTATAAGCCACTCAGTGTAAAAGAGCTTGAAGAAACGTTTGAGATAGAGGATGCTGAGGAGTTTAAAGCCCTCGTTAAGCTTTTAAATGAACTAGAGAACGAAGGAGAAATTGTACGTACTCGATCAAACCGTTATGGCATTCCAGAACGAATGAATTTAGTGAAGGGAACGATTCAAGGGAATCCAAAAGGATTTGCCTTTCTTCTTCCTGAAGAGGAGGGAGAGCAGGATGTTTATATTTCTGAAAAAGATTTACATGGAGCTATGAATCGAGATAAGGTGCTGGTACGTATAAATCGTGGTACATCAGGCCCTCGCTTAGAAGGAGAAGTTGTAAGGATTGTAAAAAGAGAAACTCAGCAGGTTGTAGGAACCTTCCAGGATCTTGATACATACGGTTTTGTCGTGACTGACGACAAACGTATGAGTCATGATATTTTCATTCCTAAGGAAGCGTATAACGGAGCTGCTGAAGGTCATAAAGTTGTTGTTTCCATTACTAAATATCCAGAGGGTAGACGAAATGCGGAAGGGGAAGTTATTGAAATTTTAGGGCATAAAAATGACCCCGGAGTGGACATCCTCTCTATTATCCGTAAATTTGATTTACCTGAAGGCTTTAACGATGAAGTGATGCGTGAAGCTGAGGAAGTTCCTGATCAAATTTCTGAGAGTGAGCTCACTCAGCGTAGAGATTTACGTGAGGAAACGATCGTGACGATTGATGGAGAGGATGCCAAGGATTTAGATGATGCGATTTCCTTAAAGAAAAATGGAGCAGGAAACTTCCTTTTGGGAGTGCATATTGCTGATGTCAGCTACTATGTAAAGGAAGGCTCTGCCCTAGACAAAGAAGCTTACCATAGAGGTACTAGTGTGTATCTAGTGGATCGTGTTATTCCGATGATTCCGCATCGTTTATCCAATGGAATATGTAGCTTAAACCCTAAAGTAGATCGTTTGACGCTAAGCTGTGAGATGGAAATTACACCAAATGGGGAAATTGTGCATCACGAGATTTTCCAAAGTGTGATTCGTACAACAGAAAGAATGACGTATACAAATGTACGTAAGATTGTGGAGCGTGAAGAGGAAGAGGTTTTAAAGCAGTATGAGCCTCTTGTACCGTTTTTCGATCAGATGAAGGAGCTGGCTTTAATCCTACGCAAGAGACGTATGGATCGTGGCGCAATCGACTTTGACTTTAAAGAAGCCAGAGTTTTAGTGAATGAGGAAGGTCAAGCTGCGGATGTAGCCATTCGTGAACGCTCTATTGCGGAGAAGATCATTGAGGAGTTTATGCTTGCTGCCAATGAAACAGTAGCTGAGCATTTTCATTGGATGGATGTTCCTTTTATCTACCGAACACATGATGATCCAAATCCGGAGAAGCTTCAAGCTTTCTTAGAATTTATTACGAACTTTGGTTACCTTGTACGAGGTAAATCTAATACGGTTCACCCTAGAGCCCTGCAGCATCTTTTAAATCAAATTAAGGATACACCAGAGGAGTCGATTATCAGTACAGTCATGCTTCGTTCGATGAAGCAGGCAAAGTATTCGGCTGAAAATATCGGGCATTTTGGCTTAGCAGCTGATTTTTACACGCATTTCACGTCTCCTATTCGTCGTTACCCAGACTTGATTGTCCACCGCTTGATTCGTAAGCTCATTATTGAAGCAGATATGAGTGAAGGTCAGCAGCAGCGCTGGAGTGAAAGGCTACCTGAAATAGCGGAGCATACCTCGAGTAGAGAGCGCTTAGCCGTCGATGCCGAACGAGAAACAGATGATCTGAAGAAAGCGGAATACATGCTGGATAAAATCGGTGAGGAATACGAGGGAGTCATTAGTGGAGTAACCTCCTTTGGCTTGTTTATTGAGCTACCGAACACCATTGAAGGACTTGTTCATGTTAGCTATCTGACAGACGACTATTATCATTATCATGAGAAGCAATATGCCATGATCGGTGAACGTACAGGTAAGGTGTTCCGTCTAGGGGATAGCGTGAAGGTTAAAGTGTCGAAGGTCGATGTGGATGAGCGTTCCATTGATTTTGAAATCGCTGAGGGTATGAAACCACCTAAGGCTAGACCACATGGTGCTGGAAAGATCATTAAGCTTTCGGATGCTGGTCAAGGAAAGAGTCGAGGTGGTAGTGGAAGAAATCAAAGAAACGGTAGGAATGACTCGCGTTCTAAACCTGGTGGTAAGAAGGATGGTCGCAAGAAGGAGCAGAAAAATGGCTTGAGGATGAAGGCTAAAAAGGCTTCTAAAAAGAAGCGGTAAGGTACGATATTGACTCTAAGTCATTTTTACTTGTATGATTAAAATTGATTCAGGAAGTAGATTTAGTTTTTCTGAAAAAAAATAAGGTGACGTAAAGGGTAACCTTTATGTTGGCCCTCTGGTTAAATACGGTAAACCCGTTGCGCAGTGCCTCCTTTTATGGGAGGCTTTTTATTTTTTGATTAAAATTTATACGTAAAGAAGGGTAGAAGGATACAGGAAGATTCACAGTTCCATGTTGCCTCTGTTCGGAAAAGCTATATAGGCTATGCCACTGCGTATGCCGTTTATAGTGGAGCCTGTAGCTCAAATTCTTGATAAGCAAGTGTTTGGACCGTTAGGTTTTAGGGAAAGTGGTTGGTATCCTAGAGAAAGTTCAAAGCTTGTAGATGTGTTTAATAGCTTTGGATCACCTGAAGGGTTCGATTATTTAGCGGACATCAGAAGTTTTGGTAATATCAGTATGCAATGCTTTATCACAATAAACTACTTATGGCAACTTTTACCTCTATATTACGTCTATAATTATTAGGGTTACCAAATTTAACAACCTGGAGGCATATTTATGATTAAAAAATTGTCATTAAGCTTATTGGCATCAGTCCTACTAATAGCTTTAAATTTCTCTGCTTCAAGCTTTGCCATGGAAAGGAATTCAGTCGTTATCGATAACGGTCAATTGAAGAACAATCGTGTACTGATTCCTCTGAGAGCCGTTTCTCAAAACCTTGGAGCTGCAGTTGAATGGAACCAAGAAAATAAAACGATTAAGATTACTAAGGCTGAAACAGAATTTGTGCTGGCCGTAAATTTCAACCGAGCTAGGATTATTCATCCAGAGGAGCCATGGCTGTTTGACGTTGTTGATTTCGATGCTCCAGCAGAGCTAATTAATCATACGACCTATGTTCCTCTTAGGTTCGTAAGCGAAACTTTGGGTGCGCGAGTGAGCTGGGATCAACAGACTAAGCAGGCGACAGTTGCTTTGGATGGAAAACAAATTGTTGTAAATGTTGAGGAGCCCATCAAACCGACCGCGAGAGTAACAGATGCGCGTCTCAAGCAACTATCTGATAAGTTAAATGAAGCGAATGATGTGTCGTCTATTAATCAAGTAAGGCAATACTTCAAACCGCATTTTACAGATCGTTTCATTAATCAGATTATACAAGGGGGATCTGACACAGCAGGTTACCCATACAAAGTTGAGACATCTCCTAACTACGTAAGTAGTACGACGGCAACATTTTGGCAATCGTTCGTTCCAGGAAACGTTTTGACTGGTGAATATCATTACGTCTCTGATAGGCAAGTAAATCTTGTTTATACGGGTGGAGTTTGGAAGGTAGATCGCGTAAATTATCAGCTTAGGCAGATTCGAAATATGGGTCTTGATTATCCTTGGGAATAAGCTTTACTTTTATTGTGAAATAACTAATGTTAAAAAACATATAGCTCAACTAGAGCTATATGTTTTTTTAGCAAACTTAAAATAAACAGGCCGATCTCAAGTAGCAGCTATGCCCATTATCTTACTATTTTGAAGGAGGATTGACCCTTTGATTTTTCCTACTTCTGTATCGTTGTTTGATAAAGCTGCAACCACAATCACCCCATACTAATCCCTACTGCTTTTCCAAGCTGTATAAGCGGTTGTTACTACGGCGGCAGCCGGAAACACTAACCACCCTGGATGCCAAGCGTTCCAAATAAAACCGATGGCTAGAAAAATAACAGCTGCTAATGGCCAAATGACCGCATGAATCCAACCATGTTTGCTCGATTTCTCATATTCTTCATTTTCCTTAACATATTCTTCATTGTTGGTAATTAATCTTTCTCCCTCCATTGCCGATCCTGAAATAATGAACAAGTACACAGCAACGGCCCATATAACAGGCATCACAGCTAAAAGGGGATCTATGTTTGAGCGGTCTGTATCGTTAGTCAGGAAAGGAATACCAAAACTTAATATTATGATGACAATTCCGGTGACAATCAATATTCCATACCTTTTGCGATTATCCATGCTTTTCTGCCTAAACTCTTGAATAAAGAAATCGTCAAACACTAATGGCTGCGTTTCAAGCTCCTTGTACTGTTTTACGCTGAGGCCTTGCCACACTAAGATAGCAACTCCAACAGCAGCGATCATCATAAATAATACGTAGCCAAACGCTTCTTGAAAATACATAGGTAATAAGATTGATGCGATAAGAATAGCCACTCCTATTGCGATCCTTTTTGCACCCTGCTTTTTATTTAAAAGATAAGCCTCCACCACTTCTTGACTGGCATAGTAGCCTTCGTCAGTCGTTCTGGATTCCCCGAGTGCTTGGTCTTCATCCTTCAATAGGTAATCTAGTGAAACCTGGAATAGCCGACTCATTTTCACGATTTTCTCTGTTTCGGGAAACCCTTGACCATTCTCCCATTTACTTACCGCTTGTCTTGAGACCTGAAGCTTCTCGGCAAACTCCTCTTGGGACCATCCTTTTTGTGCCCTCAGTTTTTTTAGTTTTTGATAAAATTCCATTTTCTTCACCTCACTCCTATCGTAAACCGACAGCCGTAATACTACTACCTACCAGGGGTTGCAACCCTGCCATTTTACAGTTGCAATTCTCGTTTTTTTGCGTAGCATCGCGGTTTTCCTCGTTGCAACACACCGCTAAGTAAGTTTCGCACTTGAAATAGCTATTTTAGTAACCAGCCCATGATCACCTTACGTTCACACTTATATTTTATCATATCAAGCGAGAAGACCCTCCTCCTCAAAAGTAGAACTTTAGGAGGGAGATGAAAGTAAATGAAACTGTTGTTTTTGAATATCTTTTAGCACAAGAATAGCTGGAAGAAGGTAGTAATCGTGATATAATTAAGGTGTGGACAGATGAGCGGTGGATGTTTTTGGGCCACGGCGTGACTCTCCTTGTAAGGGAGGTGATGCCGATGGCCGTACTTGTGGCGTTGCTGGACGTACTCCGGTGGTTAGCAGCCGTACTAAGCCTTGTGCTTGGTTTTCGGAAGCTTTATCGTTGGTTGAAGCGTAAGTTTCGTAGAAACAAGCAAAAACCCACCTCCTAGGTTGGACGCCTTAACGGTGGGTTTTTGCATTTGAATACAATGCACGCCGTGGTGTTCCACAGCCTTTGTGTCCTAGAGTCTTTGCTGTTAGAGCAGCAGAGGCTCTTTTTTAGTATATGGTTAAAGCTTATGTCTTAATACTGTTTACTACTAAACAACATTTATACTTCTATGGTCATTATAATACTTCAATTGCTGAAATGTCAAAAGTCGTGAAGAGGAACGTGCATTTTTTTAATGGTAAAATAGGGAATACACTTTCTGGTTCAATCATTCGTCGACTCTCCTCCATTCAGTAGCTTAAGGACCTTTAATCTAGTTATAGTTGAAGTTGTGATATAGTAAATGTATTGATTAAATAGTATAACGAATAAGGGGAAAATTATAAATAGTATAGCTAGTCATGATATTCATAAAATAAGTAATCTTATTTTACCAAGTGAGTGAAAAGCGACGGAAGGATACATAACATGATTTATGAACTAAAGAAGGACGAGCTTTATAAATGTATAGATTTGATAGATGAGAAAACTCCTGAGCCACTTGCTGTAGCATTAGGGAATAGCCCAGGGAGAATATTTGTCGATCATAGGGAAAAACCTACAACGGGTCTGGTGTGGCATAAATCTTTGGATATTGGATTTCATTTTATTGGTGACAGCTTCAACACTAACTTCAATAAATGGATTGATTCATATATAGAAAATACTATTCAGCCGGAAGCTAAAAAACTAGGAATGGATTGGTTCGAAGCCAGCGGGGTACATCAAGATTGGGATCTTACGATAAAGAATATTTTTGAACACAGAAATTTAGAAGTTCAAGAACAACACGTGTATCTTTTAAATAATAAAAGTGATATAAAATCTCAAGTTGATGTTCTACCTTCTGATTACGAATTGATTAAGATATCAAAGCCTTTGTTAATCTCTAAAAAGGTGAACTTATCTTTCTTAAGTGAGAAGATTTTAAGCTTTTGGGATAGTGTGGATTCCTTTCTAAAGAAGGGAGTAGGTTACGGGATTATTCATCACAACAAAATAGTGAGTGTTTGTCTATCAGGGTTTGTAACAAATCAATATTCTGCTACTGATGTAGAAACAATTGAGGGGTACACAGGGAAGAAGCTAGCACAAATAGTAGCGGAAGCCTATGCACGAGAATGTTTTACAAGAGACTTAATCCCTTATTGGGATTGTATGAAGGAGAATCTCCCTTCACATGCAGTAGCGAAAAAAGTAGGTTTTACAAAGTACAGAACGTATTACGTGCATTATTTTCAGTTTTAATGTAGTAAATAGATGTAAAGAAGTTGGGGCTGGAGGAAGAAATAGATGACTTTACTATTATCAAAAGCAGATACAATAACCTATTTAGATCAAATTGAATTATTATTACTATTAGAAAAAGGGTTTGTACAACAAAGTATAAATAATAATCAGCTTAAAAATGAGAAATATAGGTACGCTTTAGATAAAGATAATACAGTCATTGTCCTTTTTCCTGGCTTGCACAATGATATTCCAGCTTATACTGTCAAGGTTCATTCGAAGACGCCTAAGTCTACCCCAGCAATAACAGGAATAATTCATTTACATGATATTAACACTGGCGAATTATTGGCTATAATGGACTCCACTTATATCACTGCCATTAGAACGGGATTGTCTGGAGCGTTAGGTACTCATTTGGTTGCCGATCCTATTTTTAAAAAAGTGACCATAATTGGAGCAGGTGTTCAGGGCTATGCTCAGTTAAGAGCATTATCATCGTTAAGAAAGATTGAAAAAGTGGATGTACTGGATATGGATATTAATAAAGCTAATCAATACGCTTCAAAGTTGAGTGATGAGCTTCATATACAGATGAACGTCGTTAATACACTGAAAGATGCGCTGAGAGATACCGAGATTATTATTACATCAACATGGGAAAAAGAGCCTTTTATTTATAGAGATATGATAAAAAGAGGAACTCATATCACTACATTAGGGAGCGATGAGCTAGGAAAATCAGAGGTCTCAGAGGATTTAATAAAATCTTCTCTGTTTATATGTGATAACAAGAATTTGGCATTACGGATGGGTGTACTGGGGAGCTTAAGCTTAAATGAAAGTCATGTATATGCAGAACTTGGAGACGTGATGATTAATCCCTTAAATCATAGAACTAGAGAGAATTATTATTGCACCGTTTTTAGCTCTGTAGGTATGGCCTTTCAGGATCTAGCAGCTGCATGGATAGTATATAAAAATGCAAAGAAAGCTCTTGGTGGACAGAATTTTAATTTTCAAGAATAAAAAAGCGTAGTCCAAAGATATAGACTACGCTTTTTTGTTTAGGATTAGTGGTTGAAAAATTAACCATTGAAATTAATGGTGGACAAAAAAGTTTATAGAAATCTAAGCCTCTCCCAAGTGAGTAGCTAAGAACTCCTCCAAAGCATGATAGAAATCAAAGACATTTTCTTGTTTGCGGAATCCGTGCCCTTCATCTTCCTTGAGCATATAAGGGACTTCGATTCCCCTTTCCTGCAAAGCTTCAACAATTTGATCAGATTCCTCCTGCTTCACACGAGGGTCGTTAGCTCCTTGTACAATAAACAAAGGCGTTTTAATTTGCTCCACATGGAAAAGAGGGGAGATTTCCTCTAGTAACTTCTTGTCTTTTACCGGATGTCCTACTCGCTCATGAAACATCGTACGTCCAGATTCCCAATAAGGAGGCAACGATTTTAACAGAGTGAA
Source organism: Bacillus horti (assembly GCF_030813115.1). Taxonomy (NCBI): domain Bacteria; kingdom Bacillati; phylum Bacillota; class Bacilli; order Caryophanales; family Bacillaceae; genus Caldalkalibacillus; species Caldalkalibacillus horti. Next base: position 36,331 of record NZ_JAUSTY010000019.1, read on the forward strand.
AAGGTTAGATGGTCCTACATAACTAATACCAGCTGCATATAAATCAGGAGTAAATGTGACACCTGCTAATGTGGCATATCCGCCATAGGAAGCCCCGTAGATAGCGATTCTGCCAGGATCGGCGATTCCTTTTTCAATCAACCATTCCACGCCATCTGTAATATCATCCTGCATCGCTTTGCCCCATTCTTTATTACCAGCATCCAAAAACTCACGCCCATAACCCGTTGATCCTCTAAAGTTCATTTGTAGAACAGCATAGCCCCGATTGGCTAAGAACTGAACTTCAGGATTATAGCCCCAAGTATCTCTAGCCCATGGACCACCATGAGGGTGAATGACAACAGGTAGATTTCTGGCAGCTACACCTTTTGGTAAAGTGAGATAGCCGTTAATTTTTAGCCCATCCCTTGCTTTATACTGAATCGCTTGCATATCTGCCAAGTCGTCTTCATTTAACCAACCGCTTAACTTAGCGAGGAGCTTGAGCTCTTTTGTGTTCGCATCATATTTGTAATAGGCTCCTTGAGACTTATCGTTGCTAGCGAAAACGACTGCATTTTTTTCTTCGTCTCCGATGTGTACGAGCTTCACCCTATACTGAGGTAAAAGCTTCTCCACTTTTCTTTGTAGCTTTTTCGTATGACGATCAAAGAACTCATAATGAACCTCATTGGTTACATAGGAGGCAGCTAGGAGCTTTTTGCGCTGATCTGATGAGATAACACCACTTACGTCCACTGTATCATGCTCAAAAATGGTATCCGTGATATCCCCCGTTCCCAAGTCCATTTTAACAAGTGCTGTTTTATCCCGCTCAAGATTGGAGAGGGCATAGATAGCATTTGGATCGTCATAGGCAAAAAGTAGGGGATGTAACGTATCGTCATGCTGAAATGTACGAATGATCTTAAAATCCTCTTCCTCCGTGCTCCTATACAGAAGCATAGATTTTTCTCCCTCAGTACCTACGGCCACACGTACCTGTCCTTCATGATCCGTAAGCCAATCTGTTATGTAGCCAGGGTTTTCGGCGATAAGAGTTAAGTCAGCCGTATGAATATTTAAGCGATACACATCAAATACACGAGGGTCGCGTTGATTCATTTGAATGAGGATTTCATCAGTATTTCCCTTGAGCAAATCTAAAGGATACGCTTTAATTCCTTCATTAGGTGTCAGTTCCTTAGGGTCAGTCCCATCAGCGTTAACCGCAAAGAGCCTATAATTCTCGTCTCCCCCTGTATCGAACATATATAGTAATCTGTTGTTTGTAATCCAGCCAAACCCTAGCACATCCTGCTCAGTTTCGTTGGTGATTCTTACAGCTTCCTCTGAATCATTGAGCTGAACATGAACGTTCATACGGTTATTCCAAGGCTGGAGGTAAGCTAAATGCTCTCCGTTTGGGGAAACGTTAAAGCTTGCTTTATCTGGTTTGCGGAAGAAATCCTCTAAGGGAATGAGCTTAGAATGGGACTGCGTGATAGCCTGTACTGGTGACTGCTTTAAAGCACTTGCTTCTCCAATGTTATGTGAAAATATGGGCTGTGAAGAAAAAACTCCTGCGAGTAATCCTATAGCTAGAAAAGAGGCAATAATACGCTGCCACATCCATTGAAACATTAAATCAACTCCTGTTGGTAAAATGTAATCTTTTTAGTTTCACCAAAATATAGCTAAACATGCATACATTGAAGAAGGGATACTATTTCTGCTATAATAAAGGCTACAAATATGCAGGTAGAAGTGAGGTGTTCTTCATATGGCAGAAGGTGTTAAAGTGGTCGCTCAGAACAAAAAAGCAAGGCATGATTTCCATATTGAAGAAACGTATGAAGTGGGTATAGTTCTAACAGGAACTGAGATAAAATCGATCCGTTCAGGGAAGGCTAACCTAAAGGATAGCTTCGCTCGTATTAATAATGGTGAAGTTTACTTAATAAATATGCACATTAGTCCTTATGAGCAGGGCAATCGCTATAATCATGATCCCTTGCGGACAAGAAAGCTACTGATGAAGAAGAAGGAAATTAGCAAGCTGATTGGTCTAACGAAGGAGCAAGGTCTTTCCCTGATCCCATTAAGAATGTATCTTAAAGGTGGCTTTGCCAAGCTAGAGCTAGCCTTAGCGAAAGGGAAAAAGCTATACGATAAACGTGAGGATCTGAAGCGTAAGGATGCACAAAGGGATATTCAAAGAGCCTTTCGTGAACGCCAAAAGGTCTAAATTTAATCTTAATCTTTTCTTGTAAGTCGATGTATGTACAAGATCATAAAAAGTGTCAATTTAAAAATCGTCTCAAATATGTTATAATGATCAAGCAGCCTTTTTTGAGGTTGCTTTAATTCCCTTCTAATCGATTCTATTTCTTGATGATGCTGAAGAAGGTTTTCATGGGGGCGTTTTGGATTCGACGGGAATAGTTCGAGCTTTAGTGGCGAGTCGAGGGGTCGGCCTCGTAAAAACGCACCGCCAATAATAACTGGCAAACAAAACAACAACTTCGCTTTAGCAGCGTAAGCTAGCTAGCGGCTCTTTCCATCAATCGCCCATGTTGCTGGAGTAGAGCTCAATCTTAGTGGGATGCGGTCATCGTTCTCCATCTGTGGATGATGATCTAAGGTAATCAGATTAGCCTTTAGGCTTGCCTGTCGTTGGGCGTACCTTTAGGCGAAACTCAAATACGACGACTACACTCGTAGAAGCTATTGTTACGTTATTTTCGGACGTGGGTTCGATTAACGAAATGGTCGCCTTGTATGGCAACATACAAGTGATAACTTGGCTTTATCGGTGAACCCTAAGTCATTTTCTGAAAAAGATGATAAGGTAATACCGAGCGGTATGTAGAGTAATCTAACAGCCGTGTATCGACTTATAGGCTTCCTAAGGAAGTACTAGGATATGGAACAGTTATCTTTAAAGCAGAGGTAAAATCTAAGCTCCATATAATACGCCAAGGGACTTGAGACTTCAATTCAAGTTCAAGATATAGTCAGTGCCATAGCGAAAGCATGGAAGTACATGTCCCACCGCCTCCACCAATATTATGAAAAAAGAGACCGTGTGAGGTCTCTTTTTTCATACAAAATAACTTTTACGTTTATTTATAAGAGAAAAAAATGATTTTCAAATTCTTTTTTTAAACGAAGTTGTTCGGGGGTATATCTTCCGTTTCGAATAGTAACCCTGTCATAATTATTAATTATATAGGTTGCACGATTAATTTTTGAAGTTACTCTTAAGTAAGGAAGGATTAGTCCTAAAGTAGTTAAGACATTTTCTTTATTCTTAATTTGAAGGACAAAGGAGCTACGATGTTTATTAGGATTATAGTTCTTTTTTGATGTTATTACTCCTCCAACTAAACCCTTAGTAAACTTAAGAAGCTCAATATCTGTGGAAGCTATAGAAATAATAGGTCTTCTATTTTCTGATGCATGCATACGTGTTAATGTAATCGTTCCCTCACCATCGATAATTCCAGCAAGATACGCTGCTTCTGTTTCTCTCATTTTCCCCTCCTATAAAATATCACTTGTTTTTAGAAAGCTCATTAAACAATTTTGTAATATGTTCTTTCACTTGGAGCTTCTCATTTTCATCAAGAACAAAAGAAGTTTTATCGTTAATATCAAAGGTTTCAGGGAAATAACTTTCGTAACATAGACCTCCTAATGGTTTTTCCATATGTAGTGAAAATACAGAAGTAGAATAGCTATATTAATTGTATCATGGATCTGTAATTATATGGTTAAACACTTGTAATTATGGGAGGAAAGCAGTAACTTTTTTATCAAGATTAGAAGTTGTATAACTGCGTACAATTATTCTGTATTAAGACACCCTGACAAGTGCCTTATTTTTTATAATGCAGCTGTTTGAATAATCAGATATAAATTGTGATATAATCAATCAATTAGCTTATTATCTATGACAGTATGATTTGTTGGTTGAGGAGGAATTAGAGGTGAACGAAATAGACTGGAAACGTAGAGTGGAGCAGTTGGAGCAAAGGGTGAGCACACTAGAGCAAGAGCTTAGCGTTTTAAAGAAGCCTCTACAAAAGGAAGAAAATGTACTTGATCAGTTGAACATACAACAGACTCAGGACTCTCTGGAAGTTGCAGAATCATCAGCTACGAATAAATGGAGCTCACAACCAGATGCAAATGAATCAGAAAGATCGGACGGAACAGCTCGTGATCATAGAGAATATAGAGAATCAAATGCACAAAAGGGTAAAGGTAAGGTAGGAGTACCATCCTCAGCACCAAACAAGCAACCAAGAGATTTAGAGCATCTTTTGGTTAGAGTGTGGTTACCTCGCGTCTTTATCATTGTGTTACTGGTCGGAGTATTGTGGGGATTCCTTGCTGCTGCAAGCGCTGGCTATATTACAGAAGGTGTTCGTTGCTTACTTGGAGCCCTAGTAGCTGGTGCGATGTTTGTAGCCGGTGTTCGACAAATGAAGCAGAATCGTACTGGGCTTGGAAAAGTCTTACTTGGAGGGGCACATGGAATTTTTGTTTTATCTATATCAGCGGCTCATTTGTTGTATGGACTTTTATCTGTAGAAATTGCAGTACTGTTTTATATAGCGTCCATGGCGTTAGCGATAACTACAGCGTTCCGTTGGAAGTCTCAAACCTTGGTTGTCTTGTCTGTCCTATCAGGTTATCTTCTACCATTCTTAGTTGAAAATACATACGCAAATGTGTGGATCGTTGTGGGGTATCAGGTAGCCTTTTCAGCCTTAATGCTTATACTAGCTTCCCGATACCGGTATGTGGTAGCTTATTGGTTTGCATTTGGAATGTTGCATTTTGCTCTATTGGCTACAGCATTTATTTTCTATTCTTATGAGCTTTCAGCCTTATTGTTAGGCTCTGTTATCCTACAGCATATTCTGCTGTACATTCTTTTTGCTAAGAGTGATCGTGGGGGTACAAAGCAAAGTGCTTTTCAGTTTACTGCGTTTGGTGTTCTTGCGTTATGGGCTTACTTTCTGTATGAAGGAACGGATTCATTTGTTTATTGGAGTATATTAATCATTGGTGGATTGGCTTATGCCTTTTTGGCCTATTTGTTAAGAAAAAAGCCTACTTCTACAGCTCAAGTAGATGTTCTGGATGGCAAGCTAGCTAACGGCAAAGAGCTAAAACAACCACTAGCAAGAGCTAGAGAAGCGATTAGTATTGTTATCGCTACGATGGCTTTGATGCTGTTTACTTTAAATATTGTTGGAGCTTCTTACGGAGCTACGATCTTATTTGTTCAAGGTCTGTTAGCCTTACTTCTTGGCTTGCGTCTGCGGTACCAGCTTCAATATGTAGCAGGACTAATCGTAACGTTTTTAGCAGGTGTTGCTATTGTCTCGAACCCGCCAATCGCGATCATTTCTGAGGAAACCTTAGGCTGGATCATTTTACTTATTGGTATACCTGTACTTTACTTCTATTACCCGAGACTTAGCTATCAAAAGCTAAACAAGGCATCTGATGTGTCACAGCGCAGGCCTATGTTATCTGGACTATTGTGGATAGAAGCTCTACTTGGTCTGGCTTTTATATCTATCTTAACGAACCTTTTCACTGAAAACGTTGATCAAGAGATGAGACATTTTATCCTATCAGCTGTTTGGCTTGTGTATGCAATCGGGGCGATTGTGCTTGGAATAATCTTCAAAAAAGCTAAAGCACGTATAGCGGGAGTACTATTCCTTTTTGTGGTGTTAATGAAGGTGATTTTTGTAGATATGCCAGATGTATCACTAGGAATCAGGGCGTTGCTGTTTATGATTATGGGGGCAGTGGGGATTGGGATTTCTCGCTTGTTATACACAAACAAGGATCAATCAGGAAAGGGTTCAGATGTTGACCCAGATCATAAAGTTTAGTGAAGTGGTTTTATGAGGACTAATATAGCTATAGAAAGTAAGTTACAAATGTTATAAGGTTATAATATAATAAGTTATAACATATGTGCGTGATGATCATACTATGAGTGAAGAAGGCTAAGGCTATTAAGAATGGAGGGGAGAAAATGAATCAAAGCAGAAATAAAGTCAAACGATATTCTCGGAAAGTTGGTAGAATGGGTAACAGTTTAGGTGTAAGCTTGCCAAAAAACCTAGCAGAAAAACTTAATGTATCACAAGGAGATGAACTAGAATTCGTAGAGAATGAACAAGGAGAGGTTTTGCTGAAAAAGGTTCGGCAGATGGAGCTACCGCAAAATGTCCGTCCAGAGGTCCTAGAGGCCTTCTATGATATTTTTGAAGAGGATAAGGAGATCTTTGAAGATCTAAAGGATCGGTAGATGGTCAAATATCTGAGGAAAGAAGAAGTGTTAGCGGGACACTTTTATGTGATGAAGCAAATGAATGATGCAGAGCAGGCAGGGGTAAAGGATTATGCTCTTCTTGACTCTGCTCTATCTAGACCACGCCATAGTGTATTTGGTAAAGAGGCTTATCCTACATTGTTTGAAAAGGCAGCAGCCTTACTAGAATCCTTGGTCAAAAATCATTGCTTCTATAATGGCAATAAACGGACGGCTTATTTGGCTGTGAAGACATTCTTGAGAATAAACAAGGCTAATTTTCAGATGGATCGAAAAAAAGCTGTCGAGTTTATCGTAGATATTGCTAATAATAAACGTGATTTTAAAGATATTGTACGAACTCTTAAACAACATTCAACGGAGAGAAGATAGGAGCAAGAGGATGGCTAAGAGATTTAAGAAATTTTATGTTGAGATAACAAGTGTGTGTAATTTAGCGTGTTCCTTCTGTCCTCCGACACAGAGGGCAGCAGGCTTTATTAAGGTGGAGGATTTTGAGAAAAGGCTGGATGAGATTAAACCCTTTACAGATTATATCTATTTTCATCTAAAAGGCGAGCCGCTTATGCATCCCAAATTAGATCAGTTGCTTGACCTAAGTGCTGAGAAAGGCTTCAAGGTTAATCTAACAACGAATGGTACACTGCTCAATAAAGCGAAGCACCGTTTAGTCAATAAGCCTGCCTTGAGACAGATGAACATTTCCCTGCACAGCTTTGATGGTCATCCAGGCTCAACAGATAAAGAGCAGTATGTGACCGATGTGCTCAGCTTCCTAAAGGAAATGAACGCTACGAGCCAGGTGATTTTTTCACTAAGATTGTGGAATCTCACACAGGATAATATGACGAATAAAGAGAGACAGAGAAATCGCGAGCTTCTGTCTATGATAGAGAGAGAATTTGGCTTAGACTACCATATCGAAGAGCAAGTGATTCCTGGTAGTGGATTAAAGCTAGCTGAACGAGTCTACTTGAACCAGGACTATGAGTTTAATTGGCCAGACTTAAAGGAAGAAGAGGACTTGAGTCGAGGCTTCTGTCATGGGTTGCGTAATCAGGCGGGGATTCTTGTGGATGGAACAGTTGTCCCATGCTGTTTAGATGGAGAAGGTGTAATTAATCTCGGAAATCTGAATGAGCAGCCATTTGCTGAAATTATTGAAGGGGAAAGAGCAACACGTCTAGTAGATGGGTTTTCCAGACGAGAAGTGGTAGAGGAGCTTTGCCGTAAATGTGGGTATCGTCAGCGGTTTAACTTAAAGGAACAGGAACAAACTGTTTCGTAAGGTTAATAGCTAGTTAGCAACAGGTCAATTGTTCTGTCGCGAACTAGCTTTTTATTTTAATCCGAGCCCTATGAGAAGACACTTTAGAAATCCGATACGATACAGGCTTTCCTTAAAGCTTCCCTTATATGAGAACATCCTCTAGTGCCCTTCTTGGGCTAGGATGTGTTTGAGCCAGAGGATAACCTAGACGGAAAAGGAATAGAACATCCCAATCGGCTAATCCTAATAAATCCTGTAATCTTTGACCAAAGAAAGGTGTAGCTCCAAGATGGAGTTCTCGGTCTCGCATTTCAACAGGCTGATTTAGGGGATGGAGGCCAAGTCCGTGAACTGTCCCATATAGATGTATTCTTTGCCAAACACGCCCTGCTCTTACTCTATCCTCTTTACTACTAAAATCCTTAATCGATAATAATCCATATGCAGCAGCCGTACTCGTATGAGTCTGTCGTGTTGAATTTACCCAAAATTGATTCGCTTGTTCTGTAGACAAAGGTGGGAGTAGTTTGCCTGCTATGCGAAGCCATAGAGGGCCTCCCTGAGCATCTAATGTTATTCCATCCCTATATTCCTGTAAATCCTGCCAGCTATCTCGGTACCATGCGTTACTGTCATAACTCATTTCAGGATCAGAAGTAATGGCTTCCGTTGCTGAAATGGTTAGATCTCCAGCTTCTTTTTTCAGCTCGGCTGTAGTAAGCCATGTAAGCTTTACCTTTGGTTCATCCTGACAAAGCTCCTCAGCTTCATCGAAAAATGCCTGAGGGACAGGTCGATCTATATCGTAAGCCCCTCGATGTGTACGTCTATTTGGTATAGCATGATAAAGAGGAGAGCTAATTTTATTTCCGGGATACAGGTCAATATGGGCAACAAAAGTAGGATCTGAATGATCAGGATAAATTCTTACATTTGGTGAGTAGCCTTGCTCCTGAGCAGCAAGCGTCAGATTTTCAAGGGCACATCCCAAGCCCATTTGCATTTCTCTAAAGAAGGGGTCTATGCTTCCGATATTTCTTTGTTCATCTGCATAGAGCTCAATAGAAGTATCTGCTATCCGAAATAACCACGGCTGACTATTATGGGGATTAGATGCTAAAATAGCCGCTTGAACTAAGGCGAGGGGACCTGTTACAGGTTCATCCGCATGTACATCCCATAGCTCATAAGCAGGTCCTTTTCCTGTGCTAAATACGCCCTGATCAACAGCTCTCCAAAGAATACCACCAACAGAAACGACAAGGAGAGTTGCCCCTGCTCTTTTTAAAAATTTTCGTCTAGTCCATGCTATATTCTCAGGATTAGTCTTTGCTTCAATTGTTTCTTCTGTTCCTTCATCAGTTCTTTTATCTTTTTTATGTACAGTCATATAGAAATCTCCTTTAATTATCTAGGTTCATAAAATAGAAAGCTCATAAGACTAGTATTCCTATGAACATCCGTATAGTTTTTTAAAAGAATAGTGTTTTGGCCCATATTCAGTTTGAGCTAGCCAAATAAGGGCGCAGAACGGACAAAATAAGCTGAATCCCCTGCTCAATGCGATTCTCATCTATATGTGCTCCACTGACCTCGACAAAGGATAACCAATAGTTACTGATAATCCAGCATGATGTCAGTAAAGAATCCACATCCTTTGAACTCTCTGGAAGGGAGAGAATACCAGCATTAATAAAAGCCTGAAAAAACTCTTTCTGTTCTACCATGCGTTGCTGCTGAATATGTTGATGGGCTTCCTTGAGCTTAGTGTCATGCTTAATCAAGAGAATAAGTTCACGGTAAAAAAAGCGATATTTCCACTCCAACCGCAGACTAAGTCGGATTACAGCAATCAAATCGTCCAAGCTAGGCAGCCAATCTGCTGGAGGGAGGAGCCAGAGGGAATCCCAATCAGATATCATGGACTCGAAAATAGCTCGAATAATCTCCTCCTTATTCTGAAAATGGTAGTATAGATTCCCCGGACTAATTCCTAATTCTTTGGCGATGTGATTTGTCGAAATGGCTCCAGTCCCTGATTCATTAAATAGCTTTACAGCTGTTTGTATAATCTTATCTTTTGTTTTTGAGCTCATTTGCAACACTCCCCATTAGAGGTTATGATCTGCTTAGCATTTCTTAGGTAAAAAGAAGTTGTTATAAAAAATAGAGCAATTACTCTAATTTGAACTTATTACAAGAATAGAGTATTTACTCTAAAAAATCAAGAGCCTCTGTATGATTGTGTCACAATTCTATGAACTTATTAAAATTTGCTTTAAATTTAAACCTTATTTATAGGGATAGCCTTGATGTTAGAGTGGGTTACCGCTACAATGTAAGTAACAATGAGGCTGGAATAGTAAGAAGATAAATGATGGACTAGACGACTTCTTCGAGAGGACTTCGATAGAAGCTTTTCTTATTGCTCTTCGTAGCTGGCTTAGAAAATGACGGGACGTGAGAAGATGGCAAAGATTAAGATTGTGACTGATTCTACGGTTGATATGACGGAGGAAATGCTTCGGAAATACGATATTGAGGTTGTTCCTTTGTCGATTACAATTGATGGACAAACGTATCTGGATCGAGTTGATCTGTCTCCAGATACATTTATTGAAAAGATGAGAGAAACACAGGAGCTACCTAAAAGCTCACAGCCTCCAGTAGGAGAGTTTGTCGAAGTATATGAACGCTTAGCCAAGGCGGGGTTTGATGTTCTCTCTATTCATATAACAGGCTCAATGAGTGGTACAGTACAATCGGCTCAAATGGCTGCGGACATGGCTGAAGCAAACGTGAAGGTGATAGATTCTAGATTTATTTCCAAGGCTCTTTCCTTTCAGGTGATTGAGGCAGCGAGGATGGCAAAAGAAGGGCATTCTTTAGAGGAAATTATAGCAAGACTTGACCAGATTCGTGAGCAAACTCGCCTCTTTCTCATGGTTGATACCCTTGATAATCTAGTCAAAGGTGGTCGTATAGGGAGAGCGAGCGGGTTTATCGGATCCATTTTGAAAATAAAGCCAATCGCAGCTCTAGAGGATGGAGCTTTGGCTCCTGTAACGAAAGTTAGAAGCTATTCTCAGGTCATCAAGCATTTTTCGGAGCAATTTGCTGAAGACATTAAAGGGAAAACAGTTAAAGGAATTGGAATTGCCCATGCGGAAGCTCTTGAGCTAGCAACAAAGCTTAAAGCCTCTCTATCTTCAGTTACGGACTTCAAGAATATTGAGATTGAATTTACGACTCCTATCATTAGTACACATACAGGTCCAGGAGCGATTGGTTTTATGTACTACTTTGATAAAAAATAATATAAAGGATGCACCCTAAAAGCTTACGGAATGTTCTGCTTTCAGTATAGGGACCTTATCCTACCAAAGAACCTGTGTATCTTTTCTCGTAGAGAGGATACACAGGTTATTAGAGTGAATAAGTAATCCAATGAGTGGTCCAAGGTAGACATTCTAGCTTAGGTGAAAGCATGAGCAACAGGTCAATGTATTCGATGTAGCTTTAATCTAACTATTCAAATGATCCTGCCCCTTGTCCCAAACCATTGTTCGACCTTAGCCAAAGATACACATTGTAGGCAAAGACGATTTCGACAACCTCTAAGCCGTTTTCTGTATTTATTCCTAATTCCTTTATCCTTTCAATCCTATAGCGTAGTGTGTTGTAATGAACAAATAATCTTTTTGCTGCCTGCTTTGCATTAAAATTTTCCTCTATTAATACGATAAGTGTTTCTAAAAGGCTCATATCGGAAACTTTGTCATGCTTCAAAATTTTACCCAATTTGTTCTCAATATATGTACTTAAAACAGTGCTATCAGGTACTTCCTTTATAATGTTAAACATTTGATAATCATCATAATGAGTCACAAATGGAGGTTGTTTCATGATCATCCCTACTTTTAAACTATTGTGTGCCTCTTGATAGGCAGAGGGCAAGTCGCCAAGCTCTCGTACTGTACTGGAAATTCCGATCCCTAATTTTACAGTATCGTTATATTGATTTATAATCCATTTCCCAACTTCGATCGCTTTTTCCTTCATTTCATGCGTGGGTCCTATATTTATAAATAAGACAAGAGAATCATCTAGGTATACGCTTTTAGATTGATCGCTGATCAATGACATCTGTTCTTCCAACGTTTTTTCAATGACTTGTGTATCTATGATCTGTTGATATATTTCCTTCTTCCGTTTTTCATCGTCATTCAACACTTTAATGACAATAACGACTAGCGGGAACTCTACCTTCCAGCCAAATGCCATGGCTTTATTGATCATTTCCATTTGAGATGTTATCCTACCTTGAAGAATATCTCTAATAAATGCATCTTGAAAGGATCTTTCTTTTTCCAATACAGCGTAATTTTTATAGAAAAGTGAGGCGATTAATAGAGAAGCTTGCTGTACGGCTACAACCAAATCTTTTTGCTCCGCATCTCCATTTAAAACGACTATATATCCGAAATTTGTTTCCCCTCCTGTAATTGAATAGCTTAAGTAAGACCCCTCCCGATATTCTATACCGTCTATTTGTACGATAATCGGTCTGTCATCGCGCTCATTTTGAGGGTGGCTTATCACTACCTCTTGGTCAGCTATTTCTTTGGATAAACATGTTACTTTAAACATATGATCCAATAAAATGATGGGAAGATTAACGATCTCAGATAAATTGTCTACCAGAGAATTTATATTTTCTCCTCTTAAAAATATATTCATGAGACGTTCATGAACATAATTTCTAAAATTTAAAAGATCGATATGCTTATTTAATGATACTTCAAGGATTTCTGTAACTAAACTAGATAAGTTAGCATCTTCTGGCAACTCGATAATTGGAAAATTTAGCTGATTGGCTTGATTAATCATTGTTGATGGTATTCTATCAATATATCTAATAGGTTTGATACATATTCCAGCCAGATTCAATCGTGCAAGCTTGGGAATAAGCTCATTAATGGCTTCGTTATTATTGGATATGGGATAGAGAGTCGTAATCAGAAGGCTATGATCATTTACATAAGAAAATATATCAGGCACTTCCATTAAAGTGGCATTGTTCACAATATTCAAAAGGCCATCTTCTCCAGCCACTAATCTGGCCTTACTAAAGCCTCTTAATTTTAATACATCCTTTAAGATTAGGGACATATATAACCATCCATTTCAATTAGTTTAAAAAAACTTCGTAACCCTGAGCCAAAGCTAGGCACAGGGCTACGTGTAATTATTTATCCTTTAATCTCATTTTCATGGCTGAGTTCTTTTTTTACTGAAAACTGACCAACCATCTCCTGGAGTTCCATGGCCATATGGCTTAAAGATTCAGCCGAAGCTGAAATTTCCTTCATATTTTCATTTTGGTTAGTTATGGAAAAAGATACTTCGTTCAGATTGTTTGATGATTGTTTGCTAATGTCAACAACATCTTGGGCTGAAGCTGACACTTCCTCAGTGCTTGCTGATATTTGTTCAGTTGCAGCAGACACCTCCTGGACTTGACTATTTACTCTATTAATAGCTTCTAGGATCGTACCGAATACTGACCCTACCGTTTGAACTTGCTGCACACCCTTTTCTACTTCTTCCATCCCCGAAGCCATGGCGTGGGATGCATTTTCTGTTGCTCCAACGATCAATTGGATAATACTTGTAATATCCTCGGTAGCTTGACTTGTTTGTTCAGCTAGATTTTTGACTTCTGTCGCTACCACGGCAAATCCTTTTCCGTGTTCTCCTGCTCTAGCTGCTTCAATTGAAGCGTTTAGGGCAAGGAGGTTTGTCTGGTTAGCAATCCCTGAAATCATGGAAACAATATTTTCAATTTCTTGAGATTTTTCATTTAAGAACTGAACCTCATTTGTACACTGTTCAACATTAAGCTTAATTGAGTTCATTTGAGCTATGGCATTTTTAACCTCTGAATCACCTAGATTAACTTCTTTTGTCACACCTTGAGTAGAATCTGTTACTACAGTTGCAGATTGTGCTATCTGTTGAATGCCTAAGGCAATCTCATCCACTACAATAGCCACCTGTTCAGTTGATCTGTATTGAGACTCCGCTCCTTTAACCACTTCATCTACTGAATCTGTTATTACTTTTGAAGTAGTGGTCGAATCTACGGCTATTGCTGTTAGTTCTTCGGAAGCTGAAGCTACGTGTTCAGTAGATTGTGCTAATTTAGTGACCATCAATGAGAATGAGTCTAGCATATCATTAATGTTTCTTCTTAAATCTGCTATTTCGTCATTTCCATTTACCCGTAATCTTTCTGTTAAATCCCCTTTTGCTACCTTTTTCATGATCGATGTAATTTCAAGCACTGGCTTGATCACTACTTTCGCAGCAAAGAAAGCAATTAGGATCACAGCAACAATGGAAATTAAGATAATGATATAGGCTGAATTTCTTGCTTCTGCAATTTCTTTAAACACTTCAGTTGTAGGTGCACTTGTTATTAATCTCCAGCCTGTTTGTTCAATCGTCGAAAACGCAGTAGACATTTCTATTCCATCGATTCCGGTATATGTAATATTTCCTCCACTTTCCTGCAACACTACTTCTGCGAAAAGCTCTTGACTGCCTGGACTGAGATTTTCCGAGACATTCATCCCTATATTTTCAACTTCAGGATGTAATAAATATGTTCCATCTGATGCAAGTAAATAGGCATAGCCTGTTTCCTCTACCTGAATTCGATCGACAATATTTAAAATTTCAGCTGGATTTAGAGCAGCCTGAACAATCCCTTTGAATTGTCCTTGGCTATTGACCAAAGGAACATCAATAATAATGATGTTACTCCCATCTGTCACAGCCTGTAAAATATCTGATATTGACAGCTCTAAACTATTCTTAGCATTTTGTATATTTTGAAATTGACTAACATCATTGACTCTATCTAACGTATCGTGAGCAGTAAGGCTTTCGTCTACAAACCTAAAATATTGTACTTCAGCATCACTGGCGTCTAGTACTTTTAATATAGGCAATATTTCATCTTTGTTTCCTCTTAGAAATTCTGGATGTTTGTCGATTACATTCTCTAGTGCATTGACCTTTTGGCTAAGCCACAAACTAATCATATCCCCATTTGTACGTGACAACTCAACTTGGGCCTCTTCTGTTTTACCTTCTAATACAGAAATGGACTGAAACATTAAGACGATGGTAACTAAAGCGAGAGGCACAATTGAGATGAGTAAAAGTAAAAACATGATTTTGGTCTTAATTGATTTAAGTTTAATGAGATCTCCCTTTTTCACATTGTATTCCTCCATTTGTATTAAATCTCTTGATCAGGGGCAGAGGATCGCACAAAGGATCAGCTTCAAAAAAATTTTCATTCGACCCCCATAAATCCATAGTTCTCATTATTCCAAAGTTTCCTTTTTTGTCAACATTAAATATACACATGCATGGTCATTTGTAGATAGTGACACAGCTATTTTCCGATTTATATTATGCAAGGTAAAAGTCGACACAGGCTTGCTATTATCCTAAATATCGCCTGTGTCGATTTTCTTTATCAATTTTTCAGGTCATATTCCATTGTGAACTATTTACAATAGTTACTTTTATTTTTGGTTAATTATTATAATGACGAAAAAATAAATTGTTTGTTATGATTTGGTAATAAGTAAAGAATTTTGTTGAAAATTCGTATAGATTAAAGAAACATGTCGAATTTTCGCATAATTTTAAGTCCAGGTTATAACATGAGGAGGATTACAAATGGTGGATGTAAAGGTATACCGAATTCCAATGTCTGCACCTGATGATATGTCAAGCTTAAAGGAATTAATTGATAGTGGTCAGATTAATCCAACTGAAATCGTAGCTGTTTTAGGGAAAACAGAGGGGAATGGATGTGTAAATGATTTCACTAGAGGGTTTGCAACCTCAGCGTTTAGAAGCTTTTTAGCTAGAATCCTTGGGCAAACAGAGCAGCAAGTAGAGGAAAAGATTGCTTTCGTCATGTCAGGTGGGACTGAGGGTGTGATGACCCCCCATGCTACTATCTTTACTAAAAATGAGGTAGACACAAATACAGAGCTATCTAGAGAAAAGGGATTAACGGTTAGTGTAGGATTTACTAGAAACTTTTTACCCGAAGAGATAGGTACCTTAACGATGGTTCAAGAGGTAGAGAGAGTCGTTCTTGGGCTAATGGAGACAGCAGGGATAGAAGAAAAAGAAGATGTTCATTTTGTACAGATCAAGTGTCCTCTACTAACTTCTGATAGGATTTTAGAAGCAAAATCAAGAGGTAAATCAGTTGCAGTAGAAGATACCTATAAATCTATGGGCTATTCAAGAGGTGCATCCGCCCTTGGAGTAGCTGTGGCCTTAGAAGAAGTGAATCGAACAGCTGTTACAGAAGAAAGTATTTTGAATGATTGGTCTTTATATTCCAGTGTCGCTTCCACTTCTGCTGGCGTAGAGCTGATGAATTGTGAAATTATACTAATGGGAAATTCTAAAAAATCAATGAGCAAGTATAGAATTGGACATAGTGTCATGAATGACGCTATTGATCTGAATGCCGTTATTGAAGCGATGAAAAATAGTGGCTTAGAGATTGATAAATTACCTACAGCAGAAGACAATAACCGCATCGTCAATATTTTAGCTAAAGCTGAGGCTTCTCCAGATGGACTTGTCAGAAATAGACGCCATACGATGTTGACAGATTCTGATATTAACCATACGCGCCAAGCCCGAGCAGTCGTAAATGGAGTTATTGCATCTATCACAGGAGATCCTATGGTATACGTATCTGGCGGCGCTGAGCATCAAGGGCCAGCTGGTGGAGGTCCAATAGCCGTTATTATTAAAAAGTAACGATTTGGTTTTAAGCAAAATTTGTAATAGGTGGTGAAGTCCGATGAGTTTATTAATGAATAGTATTCCCTTAATTGTTATCATTGTTCTTTTATATAAAAGGCAGCACATGCTATTCGCTGGATTAGTAGGGGGAGTATTAGCGTTTATTATAGGTGGATTAACAGTAGATCAGGCAACGTCCATTTTTGTTGGCGGGATTTCAAACATGCTAGGAATCACAATACCGATCATTTACGCAGCGGCAGCAATGATGGTATCAAAAGCTGGAAGTATCCAAGCGTTAGTGGAACTAGCTAGCAGAGGGATAAAAGGTAAAGTCAGTATTCTAGCAGGAGTGATCGTATTAATCCAAGCCTTTGCCACCTACATGGCCGGGATGGGAGCAGGTAACACTATGGTTACGGCGCCATTAATGGCTATGGCTGTAGGGGCTAATCCTTTTGTCATTGCAGCTATGTCTATTGCTACAGCGGTTGGCTTCACGACTTCTCCAGCCTCTACTGAAACCATATTAGCTGCTGAGAGTGCAGGACTTGATGTGATTACACATGCAAGTGCCATGCTGCCTTATACGATGTTGTTTTACCTATTAGCTGCTGGATTAGCCATTTATGGCGTACATAAAAATGGTGCTCTCATCAATCAGGATGGTAAAAAAGAAGAGCAGAATGAAAAGACAAATAATTGGACTCTATTAAAACAATCCATACCAGCTGTTGCTTTACTTGTTATGGTGTTAGCAGGAAATAGCATCAATTCAATGCTAGAAATAAAAATCTTCACACCTGCATCCATTGTGATTATAACGGCTGTATTAACAGTCCTATTAACACCATTAAACATTAACAAAACAGGTGAAGCCTTGGTTGACGGCTCCAAATTTATTTTAACAACATTGTTTGGTGTAGGGATCTTCCTTGGCTTTATTAACATGATTGGAGAGTTAGGCACTTTTGCACAAATAGCTGCTCTAGCAAACAATGTACCGAACATGATTGTTTTACCTGTAGCTATGATCCTTGCCTTTTTAATCGCCATTCCTTCTGGAGCTATGACAGCTGGAGTTTTGACTCTAATCTTACCTACTTTAGCCGCCTTGGGATTACCACCTTTAGCAATGGGATTTGTGGCTATAGCGACTGGTCTTGGTACACAAATAAGCCCTGTACAAATTAACGTAGCAGCTCTAGCAGACGGCTTTAAACTAGACATTATTGATATTATCAAAGGGAATATGAAATTTGTCCTAGGGGCGTTAGCTTTATTAATCGTAATCGCAATGATCGTTGTCTGATTTTCTAAACACGCACTAGAACACTATGATAATTATGTCATTTTAGTAGAGCGAAAGGCGTGAGAATGATTAACAAGAGCGAGTCAACAGAGATTGAGGTTATTTATGGGATTCATGACAAACCTAAGCTATCACTCGGGATACCCTTAGCCATTCAACATATTTTAGCTATGTTTGTGGCTAATATTACGGTCCCTCTTCTCGTGTCATCCTTATTAGGATTATCCTCGGCTGAAACGACGTTCTTAATCCAGTGCGCTATTTTAATGGCTGGGGTAACAACTTTCATCCAGGTTATGCGCTATAGATTTGGGATAGGGTCTGGTCTTCCCATCGTCATGGGGACAAGTAATGCCTTTATTCCGGTGGTAGTTGTGATAGCTACTGATTATGGAATAGGGGCAGTCCTAGTGGCAAGCTTTATTGGTGGATTATTTGAGATTATTCTGGGAAGATATCTTATTCATGTAAAAAGAATCTTTACACCATTAGTGGCTGGAATAGTCGTCTTAACCATAGGCATCACACTGATACCGGTTGGAATAAGACAAGCTGCTGGTGGAAGCAGCAATATGGGTGACCTAACAAGTCTTGCTATTGCGGGGCTCGTCTTACTAACAATTATTATCTTTAACCAAAGTAAAAATAAAGTACTTAAGTCTTCGTCCATACTCATCGGGATCGGGGTAGGTTACGTCGTTTCTATCTTACTCGGATTAGTAGACATCACACCAGTCATAGAATCAAGTTGGCTATCATTTCCCCAGCCCTTTCAATATCAATGGACTTTTGAGCCCGTAGCTATCATTGCCATGTTATTTATGTATATCGCCACGGCCATTGAATCGGTTGGAGATATTTCAGCGATTACGAATGGTGCAGAGGGGAGAGAGGCAACAAAAAAGGAGCTGCGTGGCGGGGTTGTTGCGGATGGAATTTCAAGCAGTATAGCTGCATTATTCAATGCATTTCCAAACACTTCGTACTCCCAAAATATCGGTGTAGTTAACTTAACAGGTGTGTTTAGTGTATTTGTCATCAAAATAGGTGCGGTAATCCTCATTCTATTATCCTTGTTACCTAAATTTGCAGCGTTCATCACCATTATGCCTCAGCCTGTATTAGGGGGCGCAGCCGTTGCGATGTTCGCCATGGTTGCTGTTTCAGGGGTATCATTATTGAAAAAAATCAAGCTTGATAGTAGAAATATACTCATTATTGCCGTAGCTTTAGGATTGGGTATAGGGTTCAATGTTGTCCCAGAAGCGACTCAGCAACTTCCAGAAAATGTACAATTAATTTTAACAACAGGTCTCGTACCGGCAGCATTGGTCGCCATCCTATTAGATTTGTTGCTACCTAAAAAACAATAGATTGATAAGGATGCCAAAATACTAGAATAGATTGTTCCATTATAACCTAACGCTTTCGTAGGACTCGGCGATAAGTCAAGTTTTTCTAAAAAGTTATAGGAGGGGGGAGGACAACAGATGAATAGTGAGTTTAATGCTGAATGTTTGACCCTCTCCTTTGATGAAGGATTTAAGAAACTAATGGATAGAGGAAATGCTGAGGCTGTGAGCCAAGTTGGCATCGTTCATAGCGTATTTAATAAAGTGATTAACTTTAAAGACCATAAAAATCAACTGCATAGCCTATTGCATAGGGATATGGACAATGGCCCTTATTCCATAAGGGTAGATAGGAAAGGGTCATGTTCCTTCCAAGACTTTTTGATACATGTAAATGATGCAGTATATATGTCAAAGGATTACTTAGTCATAGGAAATCTTTTCAAGCTGAAGCTTAGTAGGAGTCGCTTATGGCAACCACAGCCAATTAAGCTGGATTTGAATAGAGCATATGACTTATTAAATAAAAATATTGAGCGATATAATCAGTATTTGTTAGTAAGCGGATCAAGTGGAGGCGTAAAGCACTATTATCTAAAAAATCACTTGCATCTCCCTGTCAAACATCATCCAACGCTAATAGAAAAAGAGCTGGAGAAAAGAATTCTCAATTTTAGATGGAGCGTTCAGAATAACGGTCAAGCTCTTGAAGAGCATATCAACGCTCTGCTAGGCTTCGGAAATGGCTTGACTCCCTCGGGGGATGACTTTTTAGCGGGATATATATTGGCACTAAACACCGTTCAACGTAGAGAGGCCAGTAAAATACTCCGTAAAATAAAAGGTTTGCTGGGTGCTCAGAAGCTGCCTACTACGGATATTAGTATTACGATGCTGAAAGCAACACTTGAAGGTAAAACAAGAGAATATATTCATCAATTTATTTGCTCTCTTTTTGACGATGACGATTCGAGAATGATCCGTAACACTGAACAGGTGTTAGCCATTGGGTCATCCTCCGGAACAGATTTATCGATTGGGATCTCTGTAGGATTATCTGATTTTTTGGAAGATTCAGTAAAATAATAGGATTAAAGTGATTAGAATAGTACTGAAAAGGAGAAATGTACATGTCATCTAAGGTCGTTATTAAAAAAAATTCCTATCATGATTCAGTGACATTGATGTCCCTAGCGAGCAAAGCGCTGTCTATTGAAGGTGTCAATGAAGCGATTGTATCCATGGCCACAGCAATGAATAAGGATTTAATTCAGCAAGTTGGTCTTATGACTGAGGAAGTAGCCCAAGCTACCCCAAATGATCTGATTATCGCCATTAGTGCGAACTCAGAGGAAATTAGCGAACAAGCTCTACAATTCATTGAGGAAGCATTCCAGTCTAAGCAAAAAAAATCAAAAGGGGAAAAGAATAAATCCTATCAAACGATTAATACGGCACTTGAAGCTGAAGGGGAACACCAAATAGCTATTATCTCTGTTCCTGGAGATTTTGCTGCCAGGGAAGCAAATATTGCCTTAGATAAGGGGCTTCATGTCATGATGTTTAGTGATAACGTTTCAATTGAAGACGAGAAGCAGCTTAAGCAGAAAGCGGTAGAAAAGAATTTATTTGTTATGGGACCAGATTGTGGAACAGCCATCATCAATGGAGTAGGACTCTGCTTTGCAAACAATGTAAGGAAAGGCAACATCGGCTTAGTTGCTGCCTCCGGAACAGGTCTTCAGGAAGTCACTGTTCAGATTGATCGCTTAGGTGGTGGGATTACTCAGGCGTTTGGAACGGGTGGACGTGATCTCTATGAATCTATTGGTGGCATCATGATGAAGCAAGGGCTAAAAGCACTGGCCGAGGATGAAAATACGGAGGTCATCGTGTTAATTTCCAAACCACCTGCTAAGAAGGTTCAGGACGAAATACTGGAGCTTGTAAAATCCATTAATAAGCCAGTTGTTATCTCTTTTATTGATGGTGATGAGCAAGCTGTAAAAGAAGCAGGAGCATATTATGGGGAAAGTCTGGCGGATACCGCTTATCAAGCCGTTAAGCTAGCAAATCCTACTGGAAACCCGCCACAGATCGTCAGTGGTACAGATGAGGAAACAATTCAACATGAGGCAGTGAGGCTTGCCGCATCACAGCAATATATTCGCGCATTGTTCTGTGGAGGCACACTATGTTCGGAGGCTTTGTCAATTTTAAGAAATGCTGGCTTAGAAGTTAGAAGCAATGTATCTAAGAAGGATCATGAACAGCTTTTAGATATAAAAAACAGCATGGGACACACCCTGCTAGACTTAGGTGAAGATGAATTTACAGTTGGAAGGCCTCATCCAATGATTGATCCAACGATTCGTAATGAAAGGATCATTCAGGAAGCGCGGGATCCTGAAACGGCTGTCCTTCTCTTAGACTTTGAACTGGGCTACGGAGCACACGAAGATCCAATTGGATCTGCTTTAGAATTCATACAAAGAGCTAGAAAAACGGCGGAGGAAGAAGGTAGATACTTTCCTGTTATCGCATACGTTTGCGGGACCGAAGCAGATAAGCAAAGCTTATCTGAGTCTGAAAGAAAGCTAAAAGAAGCTGGGGTATTGGTTGCTAACAGTAATGTACAAGCTGTCGAGTTAGCCAATCAACTTATTTCTAGCAAAGGGGGAAAAGCGTAATGAGTAGCATAAATACGTTGTTTTCAAGCTCACTTCGAGTATTGAACGTAGGTACAGAAACGTTTAAACAGGATATCCTTCTTCAACAAGGAGATGTGACTCAAGTAGATTGGCGTCCTCCTGCGGGCGGAAATGTAGAGTTAGTCAGAGCTTTAGCTAGACTAGA
The DNA here is from genome assembly GCF_030813115.1 of Bacillus horti. NCBI lineage: Bacteria > Bacillati > Bacillota > Bacilli > Caryophanales > Bacillaceae > Caldalkalibacillus > Caldalkalibacillus horti. The sequence goes on from NZ_JAUSTY010000019.1 coordinate 58,323, forward strand.
GAACAACCCTGCTATTGACGAAGCCAATCAAAAAGCGGTTGAGATTTTAAAATCTGCCCATCCTGTTCTCATTGATATGGATCTGGCAATCAACGTCATACCAGGCATGCATGAAAAATTAATTCTTCATGCAGGTCCACCGATCACATGGGAAAAAATGTGTGGTCCAATGCAGGGAGCCGTTATTGGTGCGTTAATTTTCGAGGGACTAGCTAACAATGAGGAAGAAGCGAGAGAATTAGTCAGCTCTGGTCAAATTGAATTTGCCCCATGTAATGAGCATGACGCTGTAGGTCCAATGGCCGGAATCATTTCTCCTTCAATGCCTGTGCACATTATACAAAATATAGAGCATGGAAATCATGCCTACTGTTCCATTAACGAAGGGTTAGGAAAAGTTTTAAGATATGGTGCCTTCTCTGATGACGTGATCAAGAGATTAAAGTGGTTAAAAGATGATTTTATGCCCGTGCTAAAGGAAGCCATTATTATAAGTAAGGGAATTGATCTTAAGTCGATTATTGCTCAAGCCTTGCATATGGGTGATGAAGTTCATAATCGGAACAAAGCGGCTACTAGCTTGTTTATCCGTCAAATAGTTCCCTACATTTTACAGACAAATGCGAGTGAGCTTATGCGTTCTGAGACGATCTCGTTCATCAATAATAATGACCACTACTTTTTAAACTTATCCATGCCTGCTTGTAAGGCGTCATTAGATGCCGCACACGGGATCGAAGGCTCCACGATCGTCACAGCGATGGCTAGAAATGGTGTAGAATTCGGTATACGTGTTAGTGGCTTACCAAAAGAGCAATGGTTTACTGGTCCAGCTAATTATATCAAAGGTCTACTTTTTCCTGGGTTTAGTCAAGAGGATGCAGCCCGAGATATTGGTGATAGCACGATAACCGAAACAATAGGTATTGGAGGATTTTCGATGGGTGGTGCTCCAGCTATTGTTCAGTTTGTTGGGGGATCTGTTGAAGATGCCATAGAATATAGTGAGAAGATGTATCAGATAACGACTGGCGAAAATAGTAACTACTCCATCCCAACTTTAGATTTTCGGGGATCGCCTATCGGAATTGATGTGCGCAAGGTCGTTGAAACGAACATATTACCGATTATAAATACGGGAATGGCTCATAAGGATGCAGGGATTGGTCAAGTAGGCGCAGGTCTGGTAGAACCACCGATGGCTTGTTTTGAAGGTGCCTTAAAAGCCCTTGCAAAGGAGGTCAGCTAATTGAGTAAAATTATGCTTGCTCTTGGCGGAAACGCATTGGGAGAATCGGCTGAAGAACAAAAAAAATTGGTAGGGGAAACGGCGTACTCGATCGTAGATTTAATTGAACAGGGCCATCAAGTAGTGATAGCTCATGGCAATGGCCCTCAAGTAGGAAAGATCCATTCAGCGTTAGAGCTTGCTGCTGAGCTAGAAAATTCAGACGGTATGCCTCTTCCTGAATGTGGGGCAATGAGTCAAGGCTATATTGGTTATCACCTACAAAATGCAATCCGTGAGGAATTATTAAATCGTCAAATTAAACGTCCTGTATCTGCTGTGGTAACACAGGTGGTAGTCGATCTCCATGACCCAGCTTTTAAAAATCCGTCAAAGCCAATAGGACGATTTTACACAGAAGAGCAGGCTAAGCGTCTTGCCTCTGAAAAAGGCTATGAAATGATGGAAGACTCAGGTCGTGGGTGGAGAAGGATTGTGCCGTCCCCCAAACCACAAAAAATAGTGGAGAAGGATACAATCAAGACGCTTCTGGATGCAGATGGTATTGTGATTTCTGTTGGCGGAGGTGGTATCCCAGTGATAGAGGAAGCAAACAAACTCACTGGCGTGAACGCTGTCATTGATAAAGATTTTGCTAGTAGTAAGTTAGCCCAAGAATTAGAATTAGATTATCTGTTTCTATTAACATCCGTTGAATGTGTTTCTATAAATTTTGGAAAACCAAATGAACAGCAGCTGAATAAAATTTCTTTAAGTGAAGCCATTGAATACATTCGTGATGGACAATTTGGTGCAGGAAGTATGCTACCTAAGGTTGAAGCAGCCATTGAATTTGTTCAATCAAAGCCTGGGAGAAAGGCGATCATCGCTTCAATTGAAAAGACAAAAGAAGCCATTCTCGGAGAGTCAGGAACTACTTTCTATTCCGATAAATAGGTAGAGGCTTTTAATTAGGAAGAGCATAAAAGCTCTTCTTTTTTCTAATTGTATGGATGATTTTTCAGCTCAAATGAAGTAAAATCAAAGAGCTTGTTCTTATTTTTCATTTTATTAATGAATATATCAACAGATAAGAGCCTAGGAATGAGTATTAGTAGTATTAATTTGTTAGTATTAAAACAATAAAAGGTTTGGAAAAATATAAGCGTAGGATGAATCCGTGCAACAGTTGGTGACAAGACATGAGTGAGCTGCTATTAATTATTCAGCACTACGGCTATTTTGGAATTATGTTATTGCTTTCTTTAGGGATCATTGGTTTACCCATTCCGGATGAATTTCTGATGACTTTTGTGGGTTATCTGGTTTCAAAGGATTTTTTCTCTTACCCCTTGGCTGTTCTCAGCTCAATCATTGGTGCTTTATCGGGGATCACGATCAGTTACATATTAGGCTTAAAGCTAGGCTTGCCTTTTCTAAAGAAAGTGGGTCCGAAAATTCATATCTCTGAAGAGAAGATCGAGAAAGCCCAGCATTATTTTAGAAAATATGGAGTGGTTATGGTGTTCTTCGGTTATTTCATCCCGGGAGTTCGCCACCTTACAGGATATTTTGCTGGAATAGCTAAGCTACCTCTGAGGAAGTTCTTTCTCTACTCTGGTGCAGGGGCTACTGTTTGGGCATTTACCTTTATTACGCTCGGCAACATGTTAGGGTATAAGTGGATTTTGGTTGAGCACTATGTGAAAAAGTATGCTCTCCATGCTTTGGCTGGAATTATTCTAGTCGCTATCATTCTCTTCGTTGTTTATAAAAGAAAACAAAAGAAACGAAAATAACTTGTCTAATCTGGCTCTACCTCTCATAAGCATGTACGAATGAGACATTCAACAAATGAGGTGGAGCTATGAAAAAACAGCTTACTTTAGCCCTGCAAATTGCAGCTACATATATTGGGACTGTTGTAGGTGCTGGTTTTGCGACAGGACAGGAGATTGTTCAATTTTTTACAAGGCACTATCATTGGGGAGTCTTAGGCATTATAGGGAGTATGTTTTTATTCATTTGGCTTGGTAAAAAAATGATGCTCCTTTCCCATCACATAGGTGCGTATTCCTATCAGGAGCTGAATCAGTATTTGTTTGGTAAGGGGCTTGGCGCTGTAGCGAATGGGTTTGTGTTTTTTATTCTGTTTGGTGTTACATCGGTCATGCTTTCGGGGACAGGTGCTATTTTCGAGGAACAGCTTGGCTTACCGTTCCAAGTTGGCATATTAGTGACTCTGGCCCTTTCTTTTTTAGTTATTTTAAAGGGGATGAAGGGTCTTTTTATTGTGAATTCTCTTGTGGTTCCCATGATGCTGACCTTTACTATCATTATTGCCTTTAAGGTTGGCATGACGGCTCCCAATGGAATAGGTTCAGTATTTAACCTAGGTAGCTGGAGTGGAAATTGGCAGGGCTGGTCTTGGGTGAGTAGTGCACTGACGTATGTAGCGTTTAATCTGGCGATGGCGCAGGCAGTTCTAGTTCCTTTAGGTAAAGAGGTTACGAGTGTTAGAGCCTTGCATTTAGGAGGGCTTTTAGGTGGTTTGGGTTTAGGGTTTATGCTTTTAACAAGTCATTTTGCTTTGGTTACCTTGATGCCAGAGGCTCTGCACTTTGATATTCCCATCGCATTTGTGATTAAGGAATTTGGGTGGCTTGTTTTGCTTCTCTTTTTGCTTGTAATCTATGGAGAGGTTTTTACAACACTGATTGGCAATGTATTTGGCCTGAACAGGCAAATCATTAGCTTAGTTAAGCTGCCGGAAAAATGGGTCATTGCAATGATCTTATTAACCAGCTTTGTAATCAGTCAGATCGGCTTTAGCTCATTAGTATCCTATTTGTATCCGATCTTTGGTTATATGGGTCTTGCGTTACTTTTAATGCTAGCGGTGAGGAAGATACCACAAATAAAACAATAAAAATGAATCCAGTATTTAGGTTTCTAAAAAGAAGACGGGCTAAAGGATAAAGTCTGTCTTTTTTCTGTTTACAAGATGACAAAACATATGCTTAAATAAAATAAACTGACTAGTCGTTTTAAATGGGTGTAAAATCCTTTGATGATTAAGGTAAAGGACTTTGCTATGAAATAAGCGTAACTAATTTATGATAGAAAGGTAGAAACCTATGATAACAATGAAAAGATTAACGGAGTGTACCTTAGCAGAAAGTGTTCAAGCGTGGAATGAGGGGTTCGAAGGGTATTATTTTAATGCAACCACATCAGCAGAAGCTTTTATCCAAAGAATGATGCAGGAGGACCTATCACCAGACTATTCAATTGTGGCGTTTAAAGAAGGAAAGCCAGTGGGCATAGTTTTACACGGAATTCGCGATGTGAAGGAACATAAATTGGCTTGGAATGGTGGGACAGGTGTAGCGACTGAGGTTAGGAAAATGGGAGTTGGTCGCTTATTGATGGAAGAGAGCCTGAAGGTTTTACAGGAGGCAGGTGTAACACTGGCCACTTTGGAGGCAATAAGTGAGAATCATAAGGCTATTGGACTCTATGAAAAAATGGGGTATCAGGTGATTGATCAGCTCGAGCACTTGGGACTTAACGGGTCACAATCGAATAAAAGCTTTGCAGAGCTGGAGAATAAAGATTTTAGCGTTCAGCACACTCTTCCCCAACTAGTAGGAAATCTATCCTTCTATAAAGATACGAATCCATGGCAAACACAATGGCCTAATACGAAAAATGGCGAGGCTATCATTGTCCGTGATACGGAAGGCAAGCAAGAACTAGGTTATGCTTTTTATCGCCGAGTATTTAATAAGCAGGGTGAGCATACCAAAACGATTTTAAATCAATGTGAGCCTCATCCAGGGCTAGCGGAGGCCGAAGCTGAAAAGGTCATCAAATCTATGCTATCAGATGTTTTTGGAGCCTTTTCAGAGAATATTGATCGAGTCATTCCCAACCTACCTTTAGAGCAAAGTAAGCTTACATATAAGGTGTTGACGGAACTAGGTTTTACCACGAAGGCCAAGCAGGTTTTTATGGTGAAAAAGCTTTAGACTTAGATGTAATAAGTTATGAAGGAGATTAATGAACATGCCGCCTATTGTCTCAGAGGAGTATAAAGAGAAGAAAAAGGAGCAGATCTTAACTAGTGCGTTAGCCTGTTTTGCTCAAAAGGGGTTTACGGCAGCTACCATTGATGATATTGTAGCCCACTCTGGAATAAGTAAGGGTTCCATCTATAATTATTATAAGAGTAAAGATGACATTTATATTGATCTACTAAATACAAATACGTCACATTATATGGAGCAGATCACAGAACAATTTTCAAAGCTTCATTCAGCTATAGACAAAATAACGTTTTTGTTTGATCACTATATCAATGTTGACCCTCAAGATGAGCAAAGATTAGGGTATGTCTCTGTTTTTTATGAGTTTATTTTCCATAGTACAAGGGATGAGGACATTCATGCGCTTGTAACAAAGAGGAAGAATCATCTACTCAAGCTCATGAAGGATATAATAGAGCAAGGGCAACAGGCTGGAGAGGTAAAGAAGGAATTAGATCCAGAGCTTTACGCTTATAAATTTTGGATTATGATTGATGGAGTTAGTATTCAATCTGTTTTTGCAGATTCCCCATACCATAACGTTCTAGCCATGCTAAAGCAGACCTACTTAGAGGAAATTAAGGGCTAGTTTTGCTGTAATTGTCTAGGTGTATTTAGAGTGATTATGAAAAATAAATAAAAATCGAAAATTCTGATAAATAGAAGGAATTTAATGTTACTTGTAGAATATAGCAATTATGATAAATGAAAGGAGGCAAGGAAGCATGAAAAAGTTATCTTCTGCGTTTCTTTCAAGCGCTTTACTCCTTAGTTTAGTTTTTGCTCCCATGGCAGGTGCTACATCGGATATTGTTCAACCTTGTGATTGTCCGGGAACCCCACCGCCACCACCACCGCCGCCTATCTGCTATCCAAGTGGCTATTGTATCATGCCGTAAGTAATGAAAAAGAGTCTCTTCATAGGGGGCTCTTTTTGTTTGAAGGGAGATTTAACCTTTATGTCGAATTAGGGCATAGGGGGATGAACAGAATGGAATCCAGGGGATGGACCAGTATTTAAAGGACCAGGCAAAATATGAAGGGGTGAAAACGTGAATAAAATAACTTACCAAGGTTTATTAAACGAGATTGATGATCGTGCTAAATCGCAATTTGGATTAGGTCTGTTGATTGACCACCTGAAGCGAAACTATCCTGTTGAAAAGGTGAAATTCTTTTACGCAAAAGATATATTTGAAAAGTCTAAACCAACAATTTTCTACTTAATAACAACTAATGGGAAATTTATTGAAATTACAGAAGATGATGAATACATTCAAGCTGAGATAAGAAATGAGCGAGATATCAAAAAAGCATTTTACAAGGAAGTTGCATATGATAACGAAGCCAGCTTAGTACTTCACTTTGAGGACAAGACAATTACATTGTCCAGTTTAGAGGATACAAAATCTGGCCCGTGGGTAAGTAAACATGACAAAACAATAAAAGATATCTACGCCTACTTAACTCGTGGCGCAGAATTGCAAGAGAGCACCCTATAAGGTGTTTTTCTTTTTGTTTCAAAACAACACAATTTCGGGGGTGGTGATGATGTAAATGGCAGAGACACACGTCCAAGCTGAGAGAGACTAACTGCAGGGGATGAAATACAAGGACATGCCCATTTGATGCCCTACAAATATTAATAAGTATAAGTATAGAAAAAAATAATTGTAGAAACAATGAAAATAACCATTGCGAAAAGGGTTAAAATAATCCTATAATAAGTGATAAATATTTGTAAGTGATCAAATAATTTAATTTCAAACTTGTGCACAAATTTGTTCAGCAGATTACTTGTCTGTGCCTGTTGCAACATACTATGTGCCTAGTTACAATATGATTTGAAAGCATAAATTCGTCGAAGAGAAAGAGTAAGGTAGGATGGCGTTCTACAGAGAGTTGGGGAAGCTGAAAACCAACGAACAAAGCCTAGCTGAAAATCATCTCAGAGAAGTGAGGCTGAACATTTGCTGTCTTATAAAGCATAAGCTTGATTAATGTTGTTTAACACTCAAGCGAGCTGTCTTTAGAGATAAGATAGACAAAGATGTAAGTCTTAACGGAGGTCCACCGTTACCAGGAACGCGTATCATGTGTACGTTGATGAGTGCTGTGACTCACTTTCAGGTTTTCAATTACGAGAATGAGTTTGCAGAACAAGGGTGGTAACGCGAGCTCAGCTCGTCCCTTATGGGGCGGGCTTTTTTTGTTGTTTAAATCATTTTGCCTGAAATGAACAACCTACATGGAGAAAGAACAAGAAGGGATGATTAGGGTGAGAAAGGTCGATACGAAAGAAACGGCTCATGCTAGGGAGCAAAGAGTTTTAGCTGGGTGGAGAGAACAGGAAACCTTCAAGAAGTCTGTAGAGCAAAGGGAGGGTCAGCCAAGCTTTGTTTTCTACGAAGGACCACCAACAGCGAATGGATTGCCTCATGCAGGTCATGTGCTGGGACGTGTGATTAAGGACTTTATTGCTAGATATAAAACGATGACAGGGTATCAGGTGGTACGAAAAGCAGGATGGGATACACATGGCCTACCTGTTGAGCTTGGTGTAGAGAAGCAGTTAGGGATCTCTGGTAAAAAGGAAATTGAGGAGTATGGTGTTGAACAGTTTATCGAGAAATGTAAGGAAAGTGTGTTCCAGTATGAGAAGCAGTGGAGAGATTTTTCGGAGGAGATTGGCTATTGGCTAGACTTTGATGATCCCTATGTGACTCTACAAAATGAATATATTGAATCGGTATGGCACATCCTTAGTCATATTCATAGAAAGGGCCTGCTGTATAAAGGACACCGAGTTACTCCCTATTGTCCTAGCTGTCAGACGTCACTGAGTACACATGAAGTGGCTCAGGGCTATAAGGATGTGAAGGATCTTAGTGCCACGGTTAAGTTCACTAGTAAGGCTTCCGGAGAGCATTTTCTAGTCTGGACCACAACTCCTTGGACACTGCCAGCGAACGTAACGCTTGCTGTACATCCTGATTTGACGTATTGTCGGGTGAAGCAGGGAAAGGATGTTTATATCCTAGCCAAAAATCTGGTAGACAAAGTGCTGCAAGGAGATTTTGAGCTTCTTTCGGAGCACCTGGGTAGTGAATTTGTTGGTGTAGATTATACGGCTCCATTCTCTTTTATTGCCGTTGAAAAGGGACATCGGGTTGTTGCGGCAGATTTTGTTACTGAAAGTAGCGGGACTGGTATTGTTCATTTAGCACCAGCGTTTGGGGATGATGATTACCAGGTGATTAAAAAGCTTGGCTTAAGCTATGTGAATCCAGTAGACACAGCGGGACGCTATAAAGCAGAGGTAACCTCGCTTGCTGGAAGGTTTGTCAAGGATTGTGATGTAGATATCGTTAAGGATTTAGCGGGAAGAGGGCTGCTGTATACGAAAGAGAAATATGAGCACAGCTATCCGTTCTGTTGGCGATGTGATTCACCACTTTTGTATTATGCGATGGAAAGCTGGTTTATTCAAACCACTGCCGTTAAGGAACAGCTTATCGCTAATAATCAGCAGGTCACCTGGTATCCTGAACATATTAAGGACGGTCGCTTCGGGCGTTTCCTTGAGGATTTAATGGACTGGAACATCAGCAGAAGTCGTTACTGGGGAACGCCATTAAATGTGTGGGAGTGTACATCCTGTGAGCAGCAGTATGCTCCTTCTGGACTGGATGATTTACGCAGCCATGCTACAAAGCCCCTTACTGATATTGAACTACACAAACCATATATTGATCAGGTTGATCTGAACTGTCCAAGCTGTCAGGGTATTATGAAGCGAACTCCTGAAGTCATTGATGTTTGGTTTGATAGTGGATCAATGCCTTTTGCTCAATACCATTATCCGTTTGCAGAAGGGGATCGATTTAAGCAGCAGTTCCCTGCGGATATGATCTGTGAAGGAATTGACCAGACGAGAGGTTGGTTCTATAGTCTGCTTGCTGTATCAACGCTTTATACTGGTCAAGCGCCATATAAGAGTGTCATGTCCTTAGGGCATATTCTAGATGAAAATGGGCAGAAGATGTCCAAAAGCAAAGGAAACGTCCTCCATCCCTCGGAGCTAGTACAGGAATTCGGAGCAGATGCGCTGCGCTGGGCTTTGTTGTCTGACAGTGCGCCATGGAACAGTAAACGATTCTCTAAAAAAATCGTAGCAGAAGCCAAATCTAAGGTCATTGATACGCTGATGAATGTTCATTCCTTTTATACCCTTTACGCTACAATTGATGGGTATGATCCGCAAGCTCATTTCAATGAACAAGCGCATAGATTAACTGTTCATACAGAAGGAAATAAGTCGTCTGAGCATGAGCATGTGCAGGTGATGGATCAATGGTTAAAGTCTCGCTTGCACTCTACAGTAAAAGCGGTGCACCAAGTGCTTGAGCATTATGATTTTATGAATGCCTCCAGAGCAATTGAAGACTTTGTGGAACAATTGAGCAATTGGTACATTCGTCGATCAAGAGATCGTTTTTGGAGTGAAGGCCTATCCTCGGATAAACGAGCAGCTTACGGAACTCTTCATCAGGTACTAGTCACTTTAAGTCAGCTAGTGGCTCCATTTATTCCATTTCTAGCTGAGGATATGTATGGTAACTTAACAGGAGAAAGTGTCCATCTGACGGAGTTTCCAGAGCCAGATGAAAGTCTAATTAATGAGCAGCTTGAGAAGGAAATGGAAAATGTGCTTCAAATCGTAGAACTGGCCAGGAGTGTACGTAATACGAGTTCTATGAAGACGAAGCAGCCATTATCTGAGCTGGTACTCGTTCCGTTAGAAGATACAGCAGATGTCTCTAGGTTCTACGATATTATAAAGGATGAGGTCAATGTGAAGAGCATTGTCCAGCAGCAGGATGAAACGGGATTGCTCGAATATGCTTTAAAGCTCAACTTCAAGCAGGCGGGACCAAAGTATGGGAAGTCTGTAGGTGAGCTACAAACATTCATTACTCAACTCTCAGCTGAGCAGGCTAAACAAGCTGTAGATGAGGGAGGTTTAGCTGTACAGCTAGAAGAGGGTCAAAGCGTTTATGTAGATCTTGAGGATATGCTTGTTGAAAAGAAGGCTACTAGAAAATATGCCAGTGCAACGGGGAAGCAGTACACAGTAGCGTTAAATACAACTCTAACAAAAGAGCTTGTACAAGAAGGAATCGTTCGAGAAATCAGTCGAGCGGTTCAGGAGTATAGGAAAAAGCTAAATCTCTCCGTAGAGCAACGAATACATCTAATACTTGATGTAGATGCAGAGACAAAGGAAGCTCTTCAGGAATTTAACGATTTGCTACAGCGAAGTCTATTACTCAGTGATCTTAATTTTTCTAAAGTGGAAGATATGGAATATGTCACTATAGGAGATAAGCAAGTGGGGATGGCTATTCAATAAAATAATCAATAATATATGCTAAGCATTATTTGAACAATAATTATTCATGAACTATTAACACTAAAGGCTGTAGGCTCATAACTTGAGCTCACAGCCTTAACTTTTTTCTCCACTATGCTATTACCCTTTAGAAAAAGAGTGCTCTACATACATTCCTTGATAGAGTCCCTCTTCCTTCAATAAGGATTGATGAGAACCAGTTTCGGCTATCTCCCCTTGATCCAATACATGAATCCTATCCGCGTTTTCAATGGTTGATAGTCGATGAGCAATGACTATCGTTATGCCGTGCTGCATGGCTTGGTCTAAATTTTGCTGCACGATCCTTTCCGTTTCCATATCTAACGCAGAGGTGGCCTCATCTAGAATTAAGATTTCTGGCTTCAGTAACAGAGCTCTGGCTAAAGCAATCCTCTGCTTCTGCCCGCCAGAAAGAGTAACCCCTCTTTCTCCAATAACTGTCTGATAACCATCAGGTAAACCCTGAATAAACGTATGAATATGAGCTTGGCGGCAGGCTTGTTCAATGTCCTCCATAGAGAACTCCTCCTTGCCTAGTGCTAAATTAGCTAGCAGGGTACCTTGGTAGAGATAGGGCTCTTGGAAGACAATAGCGATCTTATCCAACCATTCTTCCCTTTTGAGCTCACTTAAAGAGTATCCATTAACAAGGACTTCTCCCTTAGAAGGTTCAAAGTTTCTAATTAAAAGCTGGGCAATGGTTGATTTCCCACCACCACTTCTCCCTACAAATGCTATCTTTTGTCCTTTTTTCATGGAGATGTTTATCTGATTAAGCACGTTAGGGAGCTGACTGTCGTAAGTAAAAGAGACCTGTTTGAAGGAAATCGTATCAATATCCTCTTTTAAGGGAAGTGTCCCGTCCTTCATTTTATCTTGCTTAAACAGCTCATCCAGTCTTGCAATATGGGCAAAACGACCTGACACATTAAGCAGGAACTGGAACAGCATTTGGAGAGCCTCCATCAATTGAGAGGAGAATTGATAAACAATAATAAACATCCCGAGCGTTAATGATCCCTCTATGACCAAATATCCTCCATACGCTAAGACGACTAAAGTAACTCCCCATTTTAAAGGCTCACTTAAGAATAAATGCTTGTTTTCCTCTTTTCCTTCTCGGACAACGGTATCGAAGTATTTTTTAAACAAACGGTTATAGATCGCCATTTCCCATTTAAGCCGATGAAAGGCAATCACTTCCCTAGTTGAAGATATCCCCTCTTCAATATGAACTAACAGATTTGACTTATCTTCCTGCACCTGTCCATGCAGTTTTTTCATCCTTGGGGCAAAGATTCTACCAATAAAAATATATAGACAGCTAAGGAATAGGATAAGGGCTAAGATACTAGGGCTAGCCCAGCCAATGATAATCATCAAAAGGATGACCTTTAACATTTGTTGAATACCTACTGGTATCTGCTTTGCGATTAGCTCAGAGCTTTGACGAACATCCTGAGTAAAATAATAAACATAGCGAGCGGTGCGTTCCTGCTGGAATTTCCCGTAAACTAAGCTTTGAATATGCTTCATTAGGTCAGTGGAAAGTCCAAGGAGTGGCTTGTTGTATACCCGGTCTCGGAAATAAGCATTGATAGGATTTAAGAGCAGGAAGCTGATAATCCCAGTGGCAAATATTAAGATATAGGTCCAAAGAGAAGTATAATCTCCTTCCATGAAAACATCATCAATGATCCATTTCTGTACTCCTATAATAACAAAGTCAGTAAGCATATAAATAATGTGAATAAGCAAGGACAGAAGCAATGGCCATTTTAAGTGGGAAAGGTGTTTTCGTAGCCACAAAAAGCGTTGCTGAAGCGAAAGCCATTTTTTCATGCTCTTACCTCCTCTTCCACACTAACTGTTTGTCCATGTACTAGTCGATAGAGTCCTTCTTTACGCTGTAGAAGCTGATCATATGTTCCTTCTTCTACTACTCTCCCTTTGTCCATAACAATGATTTTGTCACAGTTTTGAACGGTAGAAAGTCGGTGTGCGATGGTAATCGTTGTCCTTCCTTGTGTAAGCTTCTCAAGGGCTTGCTGAACATGGGCTTCACTGATATTGTCCAAGGCTGAAGTAGCTTCATCCAAGAGGACGATTGCTGGGTTTTTAATGAACATGCGGGCAATGGATATCCGCTGCTTTTGTCCGCCAGAAAGCTTGTAGCCACGTTCTCCAACTAACGTATCATAGCCCTTAGGGAGCTCCATAATAAACTCGTGGGCAAACGCTAATTTTGCCGCTTCTACTATGTCCTCCTCCGAAGCTTCAGGATGACCAAAGGCAATATTTTCACGGATTGTTGTGCCGAATAAATAGGTTTCCTGAAAAACATAGCCAATGTTTGAACGCAATGACGAGAGGGAAAGCTCCTGAATAGGTATAGCATCTATGAAAATTTGACCCTTACTCATATCATAAAAACGCCCTAGTAATTTTAATAAAGTCGTTTTGCCACAGCCACTTTCACCGACTAGAGCTACGTGCTCCCCGGGAAGGATTTGAAAGCTTACCCCTTTTAAGGCATTAGGATATGTGGGATAGCTAAAATGAATATGCTGAACAGTGATACTTCCTTTAATAAATCGTAAATCCTTAGGGTTTGAACTCTCTACAACATCGGGTTTAAGGTGGCAGAAATCATACAGCCTTTTTGCTTGAAACATCAAAGTATGCTGCTCAGTTGTGGCCGTAACTAAATGAGTCAAGGCATTCATAACAATGAAAAAATAAAAATAATAAGCAATAAATTCTCCAAGAGAAAGCACACCGACCCTAACTAAGTGAGAGCCGTACACAAATAAAATGAGAATAGCTAAGTATATAGTTAAACGTCTGATTGAGCCGCGTGTATGGGCAAAAATGATTGATTTTAGCCAATCCTTATTCATATGACCAAGTCGCTCTATAAATCTTTTTCGTATCCAAGCTTCAAGACGATAAGCCCGCGCCTCCTGCATAGAGGACATTGTTTCATAGATATCCTTTTCTACATCTACACGATGCTCGTTGAAAGATCTTAAATAGAGGAACGCCTGCCTTTCGACCCAAGGTCCAGCAATGTAATACACTAGGAAGCAAGGGATAATAATGAGTGATAAGACAAGATTCATTGAAGCTATAATGAAAAAGGCAATGACACAAGTAATGGATTGTAAAACGATTTGTGGAAAGTAGTCTCGATAAATACGTTGGACATCCTGTACATCTGTATTTAATAGTGAAAGAGTCTGACCTGTAGAATTTTGCTCAAAGTAAGAGAATCCTAGCTTACGCAAATGGGAAAAAGCAGTATGCTGAAGGTCTTTTGCTGCCTTTTCCCTGACAATCCGTTGTAATAAATTCTTGCCTCCAGTGGCCAGAATCATCACACTAAGCACAGCAAGAAGGAGCAGAAGCATATACAAAAAGAGAGTGAGATCCTGTGCGGGCAGAATTCTATCAATAAAAAATTGAATAGATCTAGGGATAAGCATGGCTGTTAATGATATAATTACGCCGCAGCTTATAAGGAGAAACATGGTCCCTTTATACGGTTTAATAAAAGAAATAATCCACCAATATTCCTTCCAGTATCGAGTTTTCTTTACCATAAAATTTGTACTCCTAACGTCATTGTCTACCAACTCTAACTTTATCGAATTTTAGTGGATAAATAAAATATATGTTTTTCATATAATCATATATTTTAATGTGATGAATAGGACTTTTATCCTGTTTTCATTGATTTGTATAAATGTTGACAACAAAACGATTGACAAAATAGGTTTTAGTTTATGTTGAAATATAGGCTGAAAGCGCTTTATCATTAAGGTGTACCTACCTATTGCGAAAGGAGGAAATAAAAATGTCAGAACAAACATCTAATGGAGGCTTTCGAGTTAAAGCTCAGCGCTTCGGAAGTTTTTTAAGTGGCATGATTTTGCCAAACATAGGTGCATTTATTGCATGGGGACTTATTACTGCCTTATTTATTGAAACTGGCTGGTTGCCAAATGAAAGCCTTGCTGAATTAGTAGGGCCAATGATTACGTACTTACTACCTATCCTTATCGGATATACGGGTGGTAAAATGATCCACGATGTCCGCGGAGGGGTTGTGGGTGCAGCAGCAACGATCGGGGTGATCGTTGGAGCAGACATCCCAATGTTCCTTGGAGCTATGATCGTAGGACCTCTAGGAGGTTTCTTGATCAAGAAGATTGATGACGCTCTTGAAGGGAAAATTCCTTCAGGCTTCGAGATGCTTATCAATAACTTTACAGCTGGTATCCTAGGAGCGATTCTAGCGATTGCTTCATTTGTTGCCATCGGTCCTGCTGTAGTGGTTCTAAACGATGTGCTAGCAGGAGGAGTACGCTTCATTGTAGATGCTGGATTGCTCCCATTTGCTAATATCTTTGTTGAACCAGCTAAGGTTCTATTCTTAAACAATGCCATTAACCATGGAATATTAGGACCGATTGCTATTGAAGAGGCAGCACGTACAGGTAAATCTATCCTATTTATGCTAGAAACAAATCCGGGACCTGGTTTAGGTATTTTACTTGCTTTTATGTTATTCGGTAAAGGAATGGCGAAGCAATCTGCATCTGGTGCAGCTATTATTCACTTCTTGGGTGGTATTCATGAGATTTACTTCCCGTATGTCTTAATGAGACCATTATTATTCCTTGCTGTTATCGCTGGAGGAATTAGTGGTGTAGCTACTTTTGCCTTATTTGATGTTGGGTTAAGAGCAACACCATCACCTGGTAGTATCTTTGCTTACTTTGCAATGACTCCATCAACCGATTATGTTGGAATGATTGCCGGTGTCTTAGTAGCTACGCTTGTTTCCTTTGTTGTCGCAGCAGTTATTCTTCGCGTAGGTAAAAAAGGCGAAGACGATCTAGAGGCAGCAGCAGCAAAAACACAAGCTCTTAAAGGAAAGAAAAGTGATTCCGTATCAAACTTAGTTAAAAAAGAGGAAGAAAACGTGGTAGTAGGTACAAACGTACAGAAGGTTATCTTTGCTTGTGACGCAGGAATGGGCTCAAGTGCTATGGGAGCTTCAATCCTTCGTAAGAAGTTCAAAGATGCTGGTCTAGATATTAGCGTAACAAATAAAGCTATCAACAACATCCCAGACGATGCTGACATCGTCATTACACATCGCGATTTAACGGATCGTGCGAAGGCTAAGCTTCCTACGGCTGCGCATATTTCAGTAGAAAGCTTCCTAAACAGTCCTAAATACGATGAGCTTGTTGAGCAATTAAAAGAGCAAAAATAACAGAGTTTTTCACAAATCATTAAATAGAACAGAAGACATAAGGGTATAGGTACTCTAAATGTCTCCTGTTCTTTTTTTAGCGATTCGATGGATTAATGTTCAGGATCTGTTATCAATGTGCGGGAAAAAGAGCTTAAAGCAAGAATACAAAGTAAAGATGTTGCCAAAATATGCTTTTTGCTGCATTGTTTATTAAGCTATTAAAAAGTGGCAACAATACATTAGACGAAACTATACTTACATTCTGTTTCAATCTCAGTGAAAACGTTTTATTATTAAGGTAATAGCATGAAGCATCAACCTTCATATCGGGCATCTAAGAGTAGAGCATGCTATCGTCTTTCTTTCTATCACAAATTGTGGAGTGATGAACATTTATATTTCCGCTAGAGAAAGAAAAATATTAGATTATCTGTTGGATAAGCCTGATGAAGTGACGGTAAAGGATCTAGCTGATCAAATTGACGTCAGTGTGCGTACCATTCATAGGGATCTAAAGGGTGTTGAGGATATTGTCAACGAATATGACCTGCGTCTCATTAAGAAATCTGGCGTAGGGATTAAGGTTGAAGGAAAAGCGGAGCACATTCGTAATTTGAAAATGTTCCTGTTCAACGCCTCTCATAATGAATACACACCTGAAGAACGTCAAACGGTTATTTTGTGTGCCCTCTTAGAAACAAACGAACGTGAGCCAGTAAAGCTTGTCGCTTTAGCCCATGAATTAAATGTAACTATTGCGACCATAAGCAATGATTTATCGAAGCTACAGGAGAAGCTTAATGGCTTTGGTTTAATATTGATTAGACGCAGAGGCTATGGTGTTGGGATTTCTGGAAGTGAATCCTCCAAAAGACGAGCCATGAGTAGCCTCATATCTAAAAATATCGATGAATTTGAATTCCTTTCCTTTGTCAGAGCAGCCATACAAAAAAAGGGCACAACATACACCAACTCGATTTCAGAAAGGTTGCTTGGTTTTGTAGAAAAAGAAAAGCTGCTTGAAGTAGAGAAGGTCTTAGAAGAAATGAACCGGGAGCTCCCCTACACCATTGCTGATAGTGCATACATTGGATTAGTCATCCATTTAGCCTTAGCGATTGAGCGTATTCTTCAAGGGGAGAATATTCAAATTGATCAGGAGTATTTGATTAGTTTACAAGGAACGATGGAGTATAGTCTAGCTCAAAAGGTGATTGAAAAGCTGGAAAAGGTATTTGATATCCAAATCCCTCCAGCTGAAATAGGCTATATTACGATGCACTTAAGAGGAGCTAAGCTAAGGTATGATAAGAAATTCCTGATAGAGGATGCTAGCTTCAACTTAGCTGTTAAGGCGAAGGCGCTTATTGATTATGTAGGT
The DNA here is from genome assembly GCF_030813115.1 of Bacillus horti. NCBI lineage: Bacteria > Bacillati > Bacillota > Bacilli > Caryophanales > Bacillaceae > Caldalkalibacillus > Caldalkalibacillus horti. The sequence continues at coordinate 75,720 of NZ_JAUSTY010000019.1, forward strand.
AAACAGGTTCAAACGGATTTGACAAGTCATACATCTCTACTTCAAGGACTTGTTGCCCATTTGCGCCCTGCTATTTTTAGGATTAAGCAGAACATGGGAATTCACAATCCATTGTTACCTCAAATCAAAGCAGATTATGCTGTATTGTTCTCTATTATTCGAGATGGCGTCGGGCAGCATTTTCCTGACCTTGATGTACCTGATGAGGAAATTGGCTATCTTGTTTTACATTTTGGCTCTGCACTCATGGGAAATAGGGAAAAAGAACCTGTCCATGCCTTAATCATCTGTTCTAGTGGAATAGGAACCTCCAAAATGCTAGCAACAAGACTACAGCAGGAAATTCCTGAAATCGAGAATCCGAGAAATGTATCGCTTTTTGAAGCAAGCCGGCTAGATCTAGATGAGTATGATTTGATTATTTCGACGGTTCACTCTCCTGAGCTACCGGAGCATTATATCCTAGTAAACCCTATCCTAACCAAAGAGGAGATTGCCCATATTAAGGATAAAATTAGGGTACAGGAAAGAAAGGGAATTCTTGGTCTAAAATCCTCTGAGCGCTTTAGAGGAGGCCAAGGGAAGGAACAATTCTTGTCATCCCTAGAAGAGATGCATGGGTATACTCAAGCTATATTGACGCTGCTTAAGCATTTGCTTGTCCATGAAATCAGGAGTGTACAATCAAGTACAGACGTTATATCTGCAGCAGTCGATCATCTTATCCAGCAAGGGATTGTTCCTATTGCGAATGGAGATGCTGTAAAGGAAGCTATTTTAGAGCGTGAAAAGCTGGGAGGCTTAGGTATTCCAGACACACATCTTGCTCTGTTCCATGCTCGTCATGAAAGTATTCCTACCCCGTCCTTTAGTATATATAGTCTTCACGAGCCGCTATTAGCTTTAGGAATGGATCAGGAGGAAATGGAAATCAAGCAAGTTATTTTATTGCTAGCTCCCCTTAATGCGAGTGATCAGGAAATGGAGCTGCTTAGCTATATTAGCACTCTTATCATTGAAGATGAAAAAAGTCTGGAGCTGTTCCACTCCACTGACTTTGAAGCCATTTCCAGCTATGTGACGAATAAATTTGAACAATTTTACTTGACCCAATTTACCAATACTATAGATAAGAGGAGAGATTAACAATGCCACAAACTGTATTAGCGAAAGAGAACATTCTACTAAATCAAGAGATTGCAGATATGGAAAGTGCGATTAGGCTAGCAGGAGATACATTGGTTAAGCAAGGCTATGTGGAAGAAGCGTACATTGAGAAAATGCTAGAGCGCGAACAGCTTTCCAGTACGTTCATGGGCAATTTTGTGGCCATTCCACATGGAACAGAGGATGCTAAGCATACGGTAATAAATTCAGGGATTGTAGTCATTCAAGCTCCTAATGGTGTGGATTTCGGTAAAGGAAATATAGCTAAACTTATTATTGGGATTGCTGGAAAAAACGATGAGCATCTAGATATTCTTTCTCAAATCGCTATCGTTTGCTCAGAGGAAGAAAATATTGAGCGTCTTGTACAGGCTCAATCTGCGGACGAAATCCTTGAGCTTTTTGAAGGAGTGAATTAATGTGAAGGCTGTACATTTCGGGGCTGGAAATATCGGTCGAGGCTTTATCGGAAGCTTATTATACAAGTCTGGCTTTTCTACGACGTTTGTGGACGTCAATCAGGAGATTGTAGATCTATTAAATGAGAAGCAGGAATACCGAGTTGTATTAGCAGAGCTAACAACAGATGAGCATGTTGTTCAAAAGGTTAAAGCGGTGCATAGTCAGCTTCACCCTGAACAAGTCATCGAGGAAATTGTTCAGGCAGACCTTATTACTACAGCTGTAGGGCCACAAATTTTGCCTTTGATTTCAGATTTGCTTTATCAAGGCTTAAAGCAAAGAGCGGTATCAAACAGTAAGCCTCTAGCGATTATTTCCTGTGAAAATATGATCGGTGGTAGTGCTTTCTTACAAGAAAAAGTGTATGAAAAGCTACAAGTAGGTGAGCAAGAGCAATTTGATCGCTTATTCCACTTTCCGAATGCTGCGGTTGACCGAATTGTTCCCCTACAGTCCAATGCAGATAAGCTGATGGTTATGGTAGAGCCTTTCTTTGAGTGGATTGTAGAGGGTGGGCAGGCTGTAGACGTTATCCCACATGTAGAGGGGTTACAATTAGTACACGACCTTACTCCATATATTGAGAGAAAGCTCTTCACAGTTAATACGGGGCACGCTATCGCTGCCTATCTTGGCTATAAAGCAGGAATTGAGACCATTAATGAAGCGATGCAAAACGAGGAAATCCTAGCTATCGTTGAAGCGGCATTAAAAGAATCAGGGAATGTACTAATAGAGAAATATAACTTTGATGAAAATGAGCATCGTGCGTATATAGCGAAAATCATTGAACGTTTCTTAAATCCTTATATCTCCGATGAAGTGACTCGTGTAGGACGTTCGCCATTACGTAAGCTTGGAGCAAATGATCGTTTGATCTCTCCAGCTAAGCAGTACGTTGAGCTTCTACAGAAGGAGCCTGAGCATCTAGCAAAAGGGATCGCTGCCGCCTTACATTATAATTATGCAGAAGACCCAGAAGCTGTCGAATTACAGAAGGAAATACAAACAAATGGGGTCGAGCTAGCGCTTCCTAAGTTTACAGGACTTCCTAAAGAATCAGCTCTAGTTGAACTTATTCTAAAACACTACCATGTTTAGTTGATTGGTAATAGCACGATGCCAAGGTAGGAGAAGTATGAGAGAGCAAACGTTAGTAAGATATCGCAGTGGAACAAATGATAGTTACTAAAATAAAGTTATTCAAAAGAGAAAGGATGTTGAGGAATGAAGGCAAAGGAATTTACAGTAACAGCACAGGAGGGTGTTCACGCGCGTCCAGCAACAGCTATTGTACAAAAGGCTAGCGGCTTTGAAGCAGATGTTCAACTTGAGTATAACGGCCGTAGTGTCAACTTAAAATCCATTATGGGTGTCCTTTCTTTGGGTATTCCAAAGGGTAGCACGATCAAAATTACGACAGATGGTACAGATGAAGAGGCGGCTATTACAGCATTAGAGGAAGCACTTAAAAACGAAGGGATTGCTGAGTGATGAGTAAAAAGCTAGAAGGAATCGCCGCATCGGCAGGTATTGCTGTAGCAAAGGCTTTTCGCTTAGAGAGCCCAGAGCTTTCTACAGAAAAAAAGACGATTGAAGACACAGTAGCTGAGATTGAGCGCTTTGAGCAAGCTATTAATACTTCTAAAGAGCAGCTAGAAAAAATCAAAGAGCATACACGTAAAGAGCTCGGCGATGATAAAGCTGAAATTTTTTCTGCACACCTGTTAGTCTTAAGTGATCCTGAGCTTCTTCATCCTATTCAAGATAAAATTGAACAAGACAAGGTGAATGCTGAGTTTGCTTTAAATGAAGTCTCTCAGATGTTTGTCAGCATGTTTGAAGGTATGGATAATGACTACATGAAGGAACGTGCAGCAGATATTAGAGACGTAACAAAAAGAGCCCTAGCCAATCTTCTAGGAATTGAACTAGCTAGCCCTACTTTAATTTCAGAGGATGTTATCGTTATTGCCGATGATCTAACTCCTTCTGAGACGGCTCAGCTAAACAAATACGTAAAAGGCTTTGTCACAGATATTGGAGGGCGTACATCTCACTCAGCCATTATGGCTCGTTCCTTAGAGATTCCAGCTGTTGTAGGAACAAAGCAAGCAACGGCTGACATTAAAAATGGCGACCTAGTTATTGTAGATGGATTAACAGGGGATGTTATTATTAACCCTGCGGAGAATGTCATAGAAGAGTATAAAGGGAAGAAAGAGGAATATGCTCAGCAGAAAAAGGAATGGGCTAAGCTTGTGGCTGAGAAGACCCTTACGTCTGAGGGGCATCACGTAGAGCTAGCAGCTAACATTGGAACGGCTGAGGATATTAAAGGAGTAATTGAGAACGGTGGAGAGGGTGTAGGACTATTCCGTACAGAGTTTCTATACATGGGTAGAGATTCCCTTCCAACAGAGGATGAGCAATATGACGTATATAAAACAGTCCTTGAGCGAATGGAAGGCAAGCCTGTGGTTGTCCGTACGTTAGATATTGGCGGAGATAAGGAATTATCATACTTAGACCTACCTAAGGAAATGAACCCATTCTTAGGATTCCGAGCTATTCGTCTGTGCTTAGAAAAAGAGGATATGTTCCGTACACAGCTACGAGCCCTACTAAGAGCAAGCCGTTTTGGTCAATTAAAGGTAATGTTCCCGATGATCGCAACTCTTGATGAGTTTCATCAAGCTAAGGCTATCCTAGAGGAGGAAAAGGAGAAGCTACAAGGTGAAGGTGTGGAGTTAGCGAAGGAGATTGAAGTAGGGATCATGGTAGAGATTCCTTCTACGGCCATTCTAGCTGACCAATTTGCTAAGGTAGTAGACTTTTTCTCCATTGGAACGAATGATTTAATTCAGTATACGTTCGCAGCTGACCGTATGAATGAGCGAGTTTCATACCTTTATCAGCCTTATAACCCAGCTATTTTGCGCCTTATTAAGATGGTTATTGATGCCGCACACAAAGAAGGAAAGTGGGCGGGTATGTGTGGAGAGATGGCTGGTGATGAAATTGCTATTCCAATTTTATTAGGACTAGGCTTAGACGAATTCTCCATGAGTGCTTCCTCCATTCTTAAGGCACGCTCGCAAATTAAAGGATTATCTAAAGCTGAGCTTGAAGGACAGGTAGAAAAGCTTTTAGCTATGGGTACGTCTGAGGAAGTTGTAGATTTTGTGAAAGAGCATTATCTATAAGACATGTTATCAAGAAAAATATAAGGCATGTTCTCAAGAAATAATATATGTTATTAGGAAAGTAAGAAGTAAAGATAAGTCATCAAGAAAATTATGTATGCTATGTTAAGCCGATTTCAAGTAAGTAAACGAAGTCGGCTTTTTACCTTTACTATTTGAAACATTTTCTTATATCACATAGAATAAAGGAGATTACTGCATTTGCTATGGAATACCCAACTAGCTTTAAAAGCGCAGGAGCTATAGGAGCTACAAAAGCTATTTCAAGTATTGCATTCTAAAAGGAGAGTGTACAACATGCTGTTTATAGATAACCAAGGAATAACGGATCCTAAAATTAACCTAGCGATAGAGGAGTATGCTTTAAAGCATCTAGATATTGACGAAACATATTTACTTTTTTACATAAATGAGCCTTCTATTATTATTGGAAGAAATCAAAACACAATTGAAGAGATTAACACAGAGTATGTAAATCAGAATGGGATTCATGTCGTGCGACGGTTGTCTGGTGGTGGAGCCGTCTATCATGATCATGGGAATCTGAACTTCAGCTTTATCACGAAGGATGATGGAGAGAGCTTTAGTAATTTTAAAAAGTTTACTGAGCCCGTAGTGGCTGCCTTGGCTAAGCTTGGAGTTACGGCTGAGCTAAAAGGACGTAATGATATTATCGCCGGAGATGGACGGAAAATTTCAGGCAACGCCCAATTTTCTACACGTGGTCGGATGTTTAGCCATGGTACACTTTTATTTGATTCTGAGATTGAGCATGTTGTTTCAGCCCTTAAGGTGAGTAAGGACAAGATTGAATCTAAAGGAATTAAGTCGATTCGTAGCCGTGTAGCAAATATCTCTGAATTTTTGAATGAAAAAATTTCTATAGAAGAATTCCGTTCTCTACTGCTTCGTTCTATATTTGATGGCTCGGAGAATATTGAAGAGTATGTGTTGACAGAAGACGATTGGAAGAAAATCAGGGAGATATCCCTTGAGCGTTATCAGAACTGGGATTGGAATTTTGGCCGCTCTCCAAAATTCAACCTACAGCACTCACACCGTTTCCCTGTTGGTAAAATTGATATTCGTTTAGAGGTAAGTGAGGGTGGGGTTATAGAGAACTGTGTGATCTACGGAGACTTCTTCGGTGTAGGAGATGTAAATGAAATTGCGGACAAGCTTATCGGCTTGCGTTATGAACGCGATGAGATTGAAAAAGCACTGCAGGATATAGACGTGAAGAAATACTTTGGAAACGTTGAAAAAGAAGAGATTATAAATTTAATTTATTAATTTCATTAAGTCATTCGATTTTCTAATCTGCTTTTCTACAAATTTGATTATCCAATCTGAACGAACACCGTACATAACTTCCTTCGTACGGTGTTCACTGTATTATGGTAAACCACAGTACGAATTGAACTAGGAAATAGGACAAGATCCTGCACCAATTGAAATCTAAAAAAAGATCAAGTGCAAAAATACATTTATTACACCGCTTTATGTTAACCTTCATCATATTAAGTGCAAAAATACATTTAGTGGATTTAAAACAGAGCATAGTGACAAGGTATTGAAGAAATAATTGCATTTCTGCAGTTAAATGAAAATATTTTGTGATAAATCAATTATTTAACTGTATATTTGCACTTAACTATCATTTTATTGCAGCTTTCCAAGTGGAGTCTGGAGTCCATCAAGTGTGGTTGAATTTTTCAATTGACGGTATTCCTCTAATCCATCCTGCCCCTTATTAAGAGCAAATTTGTGCAACGTATCTCGATCCCCTTCATAGGTATAATACGGTATTCCAAAGCCACAGGAGGTCTGCACTAAGTGAATCTTGGTGTAGATGATTTGCCGCGCTCCAGGAAGTGGATCAAATTGAGCGACATACTCATCCCACCTCTCTGTATCTGGCAGGATGACTTCACCCTTCCCGTAAAGACGTAATATTAATGGTTTTTGATCAAAGGAGATAAACATCAATGTAATTCTGCCATTTTCGGTAATGTGTGCACTGGTTTCGTTCCCACTCCCTGTTAAATCTAAATAGGCAGCTTCAGTGGAGGATAGAAGCTTAAACGAATCGTACCCCTTAGGGGAGATGTTGACATGCCCATTTGCTAGCATTGGAGCTGACGCAACAAAAAATAGATGCTGCCTCTCAATAAAGCTTTTATGCTCAGGGAGAATTTCAGAAAATTGCTTAGCCAAAGGCGTCCTCTCCTTTTTAGATCAGGTCGTATTTCAATCAGGTATGGTCACAATATGTCATTTAAGATGCTATAGGATCCTATTCAATTTACTTAATCACAAGTGCAATGGAAAGCCCGTCATATCCTTTGCTACCTACTGTTTGAATGGCTGTTGTACTAACCCTAGCCTCTTGGGCCATTAATTCAAACATGCGTCGAACTCCGTGTACCCGCTCATCATTACTGTTCGCATTAACGACCTCACCATCTCGAACTACATTGTCTACAATAATTAGCGTTCCTTTTTTAGAGAAGGTTAGAGCCCACTGAAAGTAGTGTGGGTTATTCTCCTTGTCGGCATCAATAAAAATTAGATCAAAAGGCTCCTGCCCTTCATCATGAAGCTGTTGAAGGGAGTCTAATGCTTCCCCTTTGCGGAGCTCGACAAGGTTAGAGTATCCGGCTTTTTCAATATTTGAGAGAGCGACTTCAGCATGCTTTGGCTCATATTCTAGAGTTACGAGCTTTCCATCCGCTGGCAAAGCCTTAGCCATCCAAATTGTACTGTAGCCCCCTAACGTACCTATTTCTAAAATCCGCTTCGCCCCATTCATTTGTGCCAGTAAATGCAGGAACTTCCCCTGATTTGGTGCAACATCAATAGCAGGTAGGTTAGCTGCTTCATTGGCTTTTAATGCAGCTTCAAGAGAAGGATCAGTAGGTACAAGTAAATCCGTCATATATTCATCTACAGCAGTCCAGGTTTTTTGATTCATAGCTATCACGCCTTTCAATATGATTTTTAAGTGTTCTATATATGTTTACCCTAAGTATAAGCGAGTTTTAACTATAAATTAAATATATGTTTTTCATGATGATATATAATATTGTTATATATAAAAAAGAATGATCATATTTATTCTCCCTTTTTATAAAATATAATCCTGTATATGTATAGTACCTTTAGGAAAATTACAATTTTTTAAAATTCATAAATAGTAAAGGAGATCCAGTGTTTTTATCAAATATAGCTTACAAACACTGATTTCTTTTATCTTAACATTATCAATGAAGTGAGAGGTGAAATATGAGTGAAAAGAATAGACTACGAAAATGTCTATATCTAGGCTTCTTGCTCGTTATATTGCTTGTTAGTTGGGCATGTGAAAAAGATCCAGCTTATAGCGATCTAGAAGATGATAACAAGATAGAGCAAGAAATTGAAAAAGAAGCTGATATCATTTCAATTGATACAATTGATGATACGGAATCAACAACAGGCACAGAAGCTAGTCATGAGGGTATCGATTTTATAGAGCTAACCTATGATATTGATACAGGACATTTTAAGGCTGTTCAACCAGATGTTTTTAACGGAACTGTCATTTGGACAGGAGATGATGAGAGAGTTGAATATACAGCTCATTCCGACTTGAGGCTCTATGAATATCATTTGGATCGAGGAATGGAGCTGGTTGCTGAGTCACGAACGGGAGGACAACTGGATTCTGCTCAAATGAACGAGAACTGGATAGTATGGGTAGATTGGTTACTTGTAGATGAAGGAGAGTGGCTTATCCAAGCCTATTCTAAAGAAACCAAGGAAACGAAGGAAATTGCAAGGCATACAGTCGGTAAGCATCTTCCATTAATGCATTTACCATATCTTTCATTGTCTAACTCTGACTATTTAGCATGGTTGGAGAAGGTGGAAGAAGGGGGAGATGAAAAGTATGAGGTTAATGTTATGCGTCTGCCGGAAGGTCTAACAAATACAGTAGCCATTATAGATTTAAACAATGACTTACAAGATAAACTGAATAACGACTTATTGTACGTTTCTGATGAGGACCTAATATGGTCAGATGATACAGAGATTTATGTTTACTCCCTAAAAGAGGAGAGTATCGTGGAGCAAATTACAGCCCCAAGAACAGTTATCTCTCCGAAAGCAAACAACCGATATGTAGTTTGGGAAGAGTACTATAGAGATGCCACTATGGCTGAGATGTTTATTCAGCCGCTTGGAGGTGAAGGTGAGAGAATGAGGATACGTAGTGGAAAGGTATTCTCCTATGATATTGGAGAGGATTATGTGATATGGGAAACGAATAATCGTATTCAGCTGTATTCAATTGAACATAGGAAAACTCAGCTATTAGGACCTGGGAAATTGCCTCATATGAGAAATAATGAGGCGGTGTGGTCATTAATTGATGATGATCAAACGGAATCCTTGAGATATGCTAAATTTAGGGAGTAGGATCTCAAGGAGTTCCCTGAAATAAACGAAGCAAAAAGGACCATCCATGTGCATGGTCCTTTCAAACGAATTGTAATGAGATATTTTTAATTGTGTTTACTAATGACTTCGATTTTTGTGGCTACGCCTTGTGCAGGATTACTTTCTTCATATGCTCCCGTAGTCCCTATTTTCACTTTGTCACCTACTTTAGCTTCATGATCAATGCCGATAACTAATAGTTGAAATACTCGCTCTCTATTGTCCAAACTACTTATTGTAGAAATTAAGATTGTTGGCTCATCAATTTCTAGTACAATTCCTTCAAAAATATCCATTGTGAGATCGTCGCTTTGATTCACTTTACCAATTGAATCTTTCGCAAGATTATCAGTAGTGCCTGTGCTACAACCAAATAACAGTATTAATATTAAACTAGTGACAGATATTGAACTGAATAATGACTTCATGGACTTTCCTCCAAATAGTATAAGAGTGTAATATATTAGACGTAAAGAAAGGTGAGGATGTTTCAAAATAAAAAAGAGCTTGGAGTTAGCTCTTTTTTAGTAATATCTTCATTTTAATTAAATGGTTAAATCTCCTTTTATAGCTGTTGGTTCTGTAACTCCTCCGCCCCCTGAATTTTTGGTGAATAGTCCTGAGTTAGGTTGAGAAATCATTACGATTAAAGAAAAAACAAGTAATAATTGAATTAATCTACTCATTTTTATTTCCTCCTTGTTGAAAGTATTCTTAAAGCAATTTCGTTTTCTCCTAACTTTTGTAGCTCTAAAAGAGGTAATTGAGCGTGAAAATAATCATCGATTTTTAAAAATAATTCTACTGAGGAATAGTATAGGGATAGCTCACTTGTTAGTAGACCTTTGTAATAGTAATAGAATGCTTTATCCCATTCAGCTAGCTCCCCAACGCTTGTTTTACTTAAATATTCGTTTGCTAATGCTAGTTCACCCTTTTTTATTAAATAGAAAGTATAATTTAGAAAGCTACTATGATTACCGATAGGCTGAGTATAGTCAAATTTTATATTCCAATATGACATAAGCAAGGATAAATTTAGTCGTACTTGTCTAATACGGATGGTATGATCATGATACAGGTAGAAATCTAGTGCCTTATTAAAATAGTTTAAAGCTACTTGGTAATCCTCAAAAAAGTATGAAAGCCCTAAATTATGGTTAGCTGTAGCTTTAACATCCTCAAAGAAATCTTGCTTTAAGATGGCAGTATTAAAATTTCTAGACTCTAATATTCTATTTTCAAGCAGTGTCACATAACCCATTAATAGACCTAGTCTAACAGTAAAAGAATCTTTTAAAAAGGAACTTTTAAGATTACTAATATTAGCTTCTGCATCTTCTATATGTAGAAATATAGAAAACCTCTCACCTAAGTCATTGTAGATGTAACCCTTAACAAGTGACTTCATAATCTGCATTTCAGTTTCTTTGGGTTTAAAAACTTCAACTTTATTTAATTGTTCAATAGGACTTAAAAGTTGTTGCTTTCTAATATAAATTAAATCATACATGGTGGCCCATTCTTTATCTGCGGGATTACTAGAGGATGATAGCAGCTCAATAATCTGTTCTAATTCGTCCCAAAGCTGGTTCATTACAGCGTACTCTAAACTATGTCTAGCATTTTTACTTCTTTGAGTGAGGATATACTTAGACATCACTTCTTTTTCTTGTTGTGGGTACAAGTATTTAACCATCTTTAACACAGACTCAAACTTCATTTCTTCATGTCCATTAAGATATCTGGATACGGTGGATTCTGTAACATTAGCAACTCGTGATAGCTTGCGCTGATCTATGTTGTCTAGATTTTCAAGAGTCCGTAGGATTTGCTCTTGGAGCACATTGTCTTCCCCCTATCATAGGTTTAATAGCCGTTTTGAATTTATACGAGTATCTTATAGTAATTGGATTCATTGAGTCAAGTTGATTTAAGAATATTGGGAATGTTTTGAAAATAAATATTTTCATATTGATTTCTTTGAGAATTTCAAAAGTCTATTAAATTCAAAAGTAAAAGAAACCGAGAAATTCGAGTAAGCATGAAATTCTGGAACAGAAGCAGCAAGCAGGAGATCCTCTGCAAAGTGAGAAAGGGTATTTTCGCTAGTGGGGCATTAAAACAAATAACGCAAGCTCCAAGGCCTCTCTTGCCTTAGAGCTTGCGTTATTTACAAAAATATTGCCAACGTTTGAAGGTCAGCAATTGGGTATAACAAAAGAAACTCTAGTCCCCTTATCAGGACTACTTTGGATAGATAATCCGTTACCGTACATCTGGATCAGTCTACGGTTTGTATTGGCAACTCCAATTCCTTTCATCTCACTAAATGATGGATCAAGGAGCTGCTGGACTTTATTTTGATCCATTCCTTTACCATCATCTAGAACCTCAATAAGAGTGAAGGTGTCTTGTCGAGTAATCCTAATAGAAACTGTGCCTCCTCGTGTTTTCGCTAAAACACCATGACTTACTGCATTTTCAACAAGAGGCTGAATAGTGAGAGGAGGGAGGCTTACCTTCACTGTAGGATCAATATCCCAATTTACGATTAACCTATTGGGAAAGCGTTCTTGTTCAATATATAGATAGGCTCGTACAAGCTCTAGCTCATGTTCAAGCGTAACAAGCTCGGCGGAATTCAAGAAGTCAAAGCTAATTCTTAAATAAGAGGAAAAGGCATCTCCAAGCTTACGCATCTTATCCGGATCAATATCACTTAGCGCCATAATTGAATTTAACGTATTGAACAAAAAGTGAGGTTGAATCTGAGCCTGTAAATAGGCAGCTTCCATCCGTAGGCGTTCGTTAATAGAGTGCTTTAAAGTTGTGAGTGACCAAATACGGTATTTCAGCTCCATAGCATCAACAGGCTTAGTCACGTAATCATTAGCTCCAGACGAAAAGCCGGTATAGATGTCTGCTGGCTGACTGCGTGCAGTTAGTAAGAGAATAGGAAGCTCAGAAATGGAGAAATTCTCTCTCACCCTTTGTGTCAGCTCATAGCCAGACATATGTGGCATCATCACATCTACAATTAACAGGTCCCATTGCTTAGTGCTAAGTACTTCTAACGCTTCTCTAGCAGAAGTAGTGGGCACGATATTAAATTGCTCTTCGGACAGAATACTTAAAAGGACTTTGAGGTTGACATTATCATCGTCAACCACAAGAATATTAAATTTCCCTTCATTAAAGACGGGTGCTGAGTGTGCTATTACTGTGCCATGGCTAACAGCTTCTGATAGAGTTAGCCGGTTCAAAGCTTCCTGACTTAAAATAGGTTGTTTTTGATTTTCGTCTTGTAGAGGTAGCAACCCTTCAAAGGAGGCTACAGGTAAGGAAAAACTAAATATCGAGCCTTTGTTAGGTTCAGAAACCACAGTAAGCTTACTCCCATGAAGCTCAACTAGTTGCTGGCAAATACTTAAGCCTAAGCCAATTCCGCCACCATCCGTTATTCCATGTGGTCCTTGTTCATATGGCTTAAAAATACGCTCTTGCGTCTCTCGATCCATCCCTACTCCACTGTCAGACACTTGAATAATGATCTGTTTGTTTTTAAGCTTTGCAGAGACAGAAATGATCCCTTCCTCCGTGTATTTAATAGAGTTATGCAGTAAATTAAATAAAATCTGTACTAGCCTTTTTTCATCACCTAAAACTGGTGGGAGAGCTTCTTCAATATTTATCTGGAGCTGAACGGGCTTGCCTTCTGTCATGAACTTAAGCATACTGACTACCCCAGAAGCGATGGACTCAATGCGTAGAGGTATCTTCTCCAGTACAATACGTTTGTCCTGTAGTCTGATGACATCTAGTAGATCATCTAGCATATAGGACATTCTACGACTAATGGTAATGAGAAGATCCATATTTTCTGAGCTATTTATACTCAGCGAATCTTTTTCCTTTTCCCTAACACTTTGAGCGATGTTCATAATTCCATGTAAGGGTGTTCGAAGCTCATGAGAAGTATTGGCCAAAAACTGGTCTTTCAGCTTGTCAGTCTGCCTGAACTGCTCGTTCAGCTTAGCGTTCTCTTCTGAATTACGGAAATATCTCTTAAACCAATAAGCCGAAAATGCAACGAGTGCTGCAATAATATCTATAGGGTAGTAAATGGTTTCTACAATTCCTTTAAAAGTAAAGGCTCCCCAAATCGCACTAGAGGCTATACTTGCTGCGGCAAACAATAAAAATACAGCATCAGTCTGATTGTCCATAACCATTTTTCCGATCAAATAGACAAACCAAACTAAAGGGAGAAAATATAGTATAGTAAATAACCCCATATCTCTAGTGTGAAAAATAGGCTCTGTTGGTGCTATCACTACAAAAATTGTATAGAGAATAAGTATCGTAAAATAACTATAAAAATACTTTGACCGTCTTACATATCCTGAAAAGTTCATAGCCAAAAGCAGGATAAAAAAGGAAAGCCACAAGTAAGAGATCATTCTGACCTTTAGAATTGAGGCGTAATCCAACGAAAACCAAAATGTTAAGAGAGTATCATGGTCAGATACAATTGTAATACTAGCTAAAAATAATAGGATACAGAAAAGAAGGAATGATTTTTCCTTTGTGTTAAATAAGTATAGGATAAAGGCGTACAAAGCATGTAAAAGCAAAATAACAAAGGTTACAAGCTGAAAGCCAATGGAATACATACGTTCGTTATCTATAGCCGCTTCTGAACCGAATTTAATCGTTCTAAGGATGCCACCATTTATTGGATTATCAAAATTAGCCACACGAATAAGTAGCTCTATTTCCTGTATATCTTCATTTTTATGGTAAGCAAGATAGGAGGCAATTCGAGGAGTATAGTCCTCTGCACGCTCTGCTGGAATACCAAAAGGCATTTCTTCGTTTCCGTTAATCTCAACAACTGAAGACGCCTGGATGCCCTGTAACCAAAAGGCATAGCGTAGGCTTAGCGGCTGGTCAACCAGAATTCTAATACGATACGTTCCATATCCGAAGGAGGCGTTTTTTTCTCCCTCAAACCCCTCGCGCCAATCTCCAGGAACTTGAATATAGTGTGGGCGATGGTCAGTAGTTTGGTTATTAAAGTCCTCATGATAAAGAAAAGCATAGGGGTAGAACTCCCAATCCCCATTCAGTGTAATGGAAGATGTCCCCTCTAGGGCCCAGCCCCTAAGATCTAGTACTCCTTGCTGGACAGACGGATGCTCAGGAGTATAAAAGTATGTGAACCATGCCCATCTTAAGCCAAGCAAACAGGAGAGAAATAGTATAGTTATGACTATATATTTTAAAGTTGTTTTGTTTAGTCTATTCATCATAAAGGATTAGATTCGACAACTCTAAAAGGTATTCCTTTTTATAAATTTAGTTTTGTAGCACGCGTATTAAAAAGAGGAAAACAGATTCAATTTGTAGAATTAATATTTTGAATTATTAGTTAATAATTTAATGCTGGCTAAAGGAGTATGCTTATGAAAACCAAGCTTCAAAACTCCCCGTTTACATTCGCCTTTGGTATGTTAGCTATGATGATCCCTGTGCAGGCCTTCAGCTCCTTTTACAGCTATTATTACGTAGAAAAGCTAGGCTTAAGTGTAGGTCTTGCCACGCTTGCCCGTACCATTTATTTGATTTGGGATGCGGTGGATCAGCCCCTTTTTGGTTACCTTTCGGATCGTACCAGAACACGCTGGGGCAGGAGAAAGCCGTGGATTTATTCAGCCATGCCGTTTTTTGTTTTGACGTTTGTGATGGTCTTTGCTGTCCCTGAAGGGATGAAGGGAACTGAACTCTTTATCTGGTTCCTTGCTGCTTTACTTCTTTTTGAAACAGCTTCTACTATTCTGTGGGTTAATTACGGTGCTTTATTTCCTGAATTATTTCGCGGCGATCGAATCCGGGCTAAGGCTTCAGCTATACAGCAGGGCTTTCAAATTATTGCCCTATTGATAGGCTCAGCGGTTACCCCAATTATTTTCGCCGCCTATGGCTTTACGAACATGGCTATCCTTTTTGCCGTGGCATTTGTTGTATTCATGTGGCTCTGTATGGTCACAGTAAGAGAGAAGGAAGAAGCTAGGAAGGAAGCTCCGCTGAAGCTAGTTGAAGCGTTCCGAGTCACGCTCAAAAATAAAGAGTTTTGGATCTTCAATATCGCTAATTCCTTTGCTCAAACAGTTAATGGTTTGCTTAGTTCAATGATCCCGTTTTATGCAAAGTATGCGCTAAAAATACCGGAATCGCAGGTTTCTCTCTTGCTTGCTGCTATATTTGTTTCAGTTATCCCACTTGTAGCGGTCTGGTATTACATTGTACGTAAGCTTGGTGGATTAAAGAGCTGGCGTTTAGCTATGCTGTTTTATGCCTTAGCCGTTATTCCTTTATGGTTTGCTAATGGGCTAGGGAGTGGAATTCTGGCTGGAGTTGTTGCAGGGTTTGGCTTATCTGGATTTTTGGTTACACCAGCTGTACTTAGCGGACAAATCATTGATCGAGACGCTAAGGAAACTGGACGTAGGAGAGAGGGGATTTATACTGCTGTTGCCGGATTTATTACTCGCTCTAGTGGGCTCATATCTGCAGTGGCTTTCTGGATAGTGGGTATGATCTTTGGCTATGTTAGTGGTGAGAACCCTGGTTCTAATCCGGAGGTAGCTTTTAGATACTTAGTCAGTGTGGTTCCCTTTGGACTATTACTAATCTCATTCTTAATTAGTCTCTTTCTGAGGAACATTTTTCCGGTGGAAATGGGAAAGTGGAAAGGAGAAAACAGTCATGAACAAAACAATGAACAGAAAATTAATCATTAACTGTGATGATTTTGGGCAGAGTCAAGCTGCCAATACAGCCATTATGCATTTACTTGAGGAAGGTAAGGTATCTTCAGCAACGATTATGCCACCTGCTCCATTTTTTGCTGAGGCCGCGGAATGGGTCAAGAAAAGAGAAAAACTGAGCATAGGGCTACATCTGACACTTACTAGTGAATTTACAGGATATCGCTGGAGGAGCCTGACCAATCTTCCTTCCCTCCATGACGAAAGCGGTCATCTCCACATGACCGTCAAGGAATTTGAACAGAAGGCTGATCCTAAAGAGGTTAAAGCGGAAATGGTCGCTCAATTTCAAGCGGTAAAAAGCGCAGGGTTAGAGATTACTCATGTAGATAATCATATGGGGAGCTTGTATGGAATTGAGACGGGAAGAAGCTATTTACCCGCGGTACTATGGCAGTGTGCCAAGAGAAGATTGCCCTTTCGAATTTTTCGTAATATCTATTCGAAGGATAAGTTTCTTGCTACCATTCCAAATGCTAAAGAGATTCTAGCTAAGGTTGTAGCTCTTGCAGATACGCTTGGTGTAGGAATGCCGGATTATTTGTTAACCCATCCGTACCATATTGAAGAAGGTGAGACATACGACAGCTTCAAGAAATCTTTAATTGAAAAAGTATACGACCTACCTGAAGGTGTTTGCGAAACATATATTCACCCCGCAGCTCCAGACGAGAATATGAACAAGCTGATCCAGTCATGGGAAAAGAGAGTATGGGAATACAAGCTGCTGCTTGATGAGGATTTTGCTTACGCACTAAGAGATGCTGGGGTAACTCTGACGGATTATAGGTATGTACACCAAAACTTAAGGAGATCAAGGGTTGCTTCCCTATTTCGCCTACTAAGATGATACATTTACACTTTGGGAGTGGTTGGTATAAACTTATATTTTATAGTACAGAAGTATCAAGGTGAGTTCCTAAAAAACGTTTAGATATAGAAATAGGAGGTAGCTTATGGCTGAAAAAATGAATCTAGTAGAACAATTTAAGAGTTTGCATGATGAATTTGCTTCTTTATGGGCTGAAGCAATGAAAAGTGGTCATACGGATAAGGTTGTTGCCATGTACGATAAGGACTATTCCTGTACTGTTTTTATGAAGGACAATAGCCAATCCCTAGTCTTTCAATATGAGGAGGCTATGGAAGGATTAATGCAGTCGGTTCAAGCGTTAATTGGCGCACAAAAAAGGTTTGAAAACTGCATTATACATACTAAGCATGACTCATATTCATACGTCTTTTATGAACAAGTGATTGTGCAAGACAACAAAGAACTATCTAGGATATTTACGACAGAAGAGTGGGCTTTAAAAGATGATCAATGGCTTATTGTTAGAGAAGTTAATACGATAATAAGCTAGGAAGGCTTAAAGCAAGGGCTCTCAAACAAAGTAGAGAGTCTTTGAAGAGCAGATCGATTTTTTCCTACGTTGATTGAGGAGCAAACCTGCTGCGGTGCTTTGCAAAATCATAGTGAAGAAAGAGGAGATCAACTTCTTTCCGCTGCCTCCCATCTCTAACGGACATAATTGACTCTTAGAGACACAAATTTATAGGTTTTGATCTTTAACGGTCATAATGCTCTTCTGTCAATAAAGTAGACACAATAAGTTACGCAACTTCCTGATAATAGAGTTGCTCAAAGCGCACTGGTGACATGTAACCAATGGTACT
>NZ_JAUSTY010000020.1 GCF_030813115.1 Bacillus horti
CACACGCGTTCCCATACCGAACACGACCGTTAAGCCTTCCAGCGCCGATGGTACTTGGGGTTTTACCCCTGGGAGAGTAGGACGTTGCCGGGCAAACCAAACGACTTCAATTGAGAAGTCGTTTTTTTGTTGGCGAAAACTCTAAGAAGGACGTCCACTCTCGACATTCACTGGGAGAGTATGCGGAACCTGAATCGCAGCAACTCGAGAAGGGCATCCATGATTAGAGGAAGGTTCCGATGCCGACCTCGGAGCGTGGACAGGGGAAGTGTCGCTCGGTGCGGGAGTACGTTGCCGGGCCAACCAAACGACTTCAATTGAGAAGTCGTTTTTTGTTGGCGAAAACTCTAACAAGGACGTCCACTCTCGACATTTACTGAGAGAGTATGCGGAACCTGAGATTAGAATATACATAAAGAAATATTAAGAAAGGGGAAGGAAATTGACTAATAAAAATAGAACATATCTAATATAGAATATATCTAATAAGTAAAATCATATTTTTTAAGAAAATCATATTAATTTCATTTGTTCCACCATTAAACGTAAAGAATTTTCTTGAAAAGTTCAATGAATGACTGAGGAGGGTAAACCAAAATGAATGCATTAATGTACATGATCCCAAAGGAAAAGCTAGAATTAGCCAAACAAACAGACTCAGTAGAAGATATTTTAAAAAGAATGAAGGAAGGATCGTTTAAAACATTACCTGTTATTGATGAGGCCAAACATTTTGTTGGCGTCATTCATGAAAGTAGTATATATGAATCCTTTTTTTATAACGAAGTAAAGAAGGAAGAATTTCTACAAGCTGAAATTAGGCCTTTGGTTAAGGAGAATGTGCTAACTGTTGATAAAGGCACAGACTTTTTTGAAGTTATTTTGAGGATGGAGAAGCTAGACATTCACTTCTTACCGATTGTTGATAGTGCCCAACAGTTTATGGGAATCGTAACTAGAAATAAAATTTTTGAAGCGTTTGAATCCGCTTTTGGACATAATCGTGATGGATATCTGATTGAGGTTGTATCCATTGATGCTAAAGGGCAGCTGGCTCGTTTAGCTAAAGCAATCTCATCCACTCATTCTAATATTGCAAGTATGGTTCACTTTGATGTAAATGTTGCTAGCCTAGAGCGTGTCATTGTAAAAGTAGAGACTGAAAAAATTGAGGAAGTGTTAGAGAACATTTCTAATGAAGGCTTCAGAGTAACAAATCATCGATTTGTTCAAAAAGTGAAGCAGTCTTAAAGTTCCTCTTGAACTATATTCAAAAAAATTTCTTATGTTTGGTATAAAAAAAGCTAAGTTATCAAATATTAAGAATCCACCTGTTAAACAGGAGGAGATCATATTACTACTTACAATGTACGTACTAACGTGATCTAAAAGAATATAGCATTGGAGGAAATAAAGACATGGCTCAAAACAGAAGCAACAACAGTAATCAATTATTAGTTCCTGGTTTTCAACAAGCTCTAGATCAATTAAAGTATGAAATTGCTCAAGAGTTTGGTGTACAATTAGGCCCAGACACTACTTCTCGCGCTAACGGTTCTGTTGGAGGAGAAATTACTAAGCGTCTTGTTCAAATCGCTGAACAACAACTTAGTGGTCGTTACCAATAATCCATAACGCAACAAGCGCAAAAAGTCCTCACTATTGAAATTAGTGAGGACTTTTTGTATGAGCTTTTTCTTAATACTTATAAATAAAATTCCAAGAGGATCAATCGTATGGTAAACTATTGAATAGTACATAGTTGTGTTTGGGGGATAGAGAATGCCGAAGAATAAGTTCTTTTTAGTTTGCTATGGGATTATTTTAATCCTGCTTATTATCTGGTTAATGACGAAGGTAAGCTTTATTTTTTATCCGATCGTCGTGGCCATCCAGAAGTTGTTTTTCCCATTTTTAATTGCGGGAGTCATGTTTTACTTGTTTAGACCGCTAATAGATTTCTTAGTAAGTAAAAAAGTTCCACGAGTGCTTGGAATCTTACTTTTATATGCTTCATTTATTGCTGTTTTAGTTGGAATTGCCTTTATGATTGGACCTATTCTCCAAGCGCAGGTTAATCATTTGATTGAAAACACACCGAATATGGTTAGAGCACTGAGTGCTGAGTGGGATGCATTCCAAAGCAATAGAGATTCTTTTCCTCCTTATGTAGATGATATTATTGATAGTGTTATGAGCTCCGCAGAAATGATTCTTAGCTCAATAGGAAAAAATTTAGCTAATGTCTTTGGTGTCATTGCTAATGTGGTTATTATAGCCGTCATCGTTCCGTTTATCTTGTTCTATCTTCTTTTAGAGGGAAATAAGGCTCCTCAGCAGGTTTTAAGATTCCTTCCAGAGAGAAATGCAAAGGAAGGTAAAACAATCCTTGGAGACATGAATAAAGCGCTAAGCACGTATGTACAAGGTCAATTCCTTGTTTGTCTTTGTGTCGGAATAATGGTGTATATTGGCTACTTGATTATTGGTATTGAATACTCTTTAATTTTAGCTTTGGTTGCCATGATTACAAATGCGATTCCTTTTGTGGGGCCTTTTATAGGGATATTTCCAGCTCTTATTGTGGCGTTTTTAGATTCTCCAAGCATGGTGTTTTGGGTTATTGTGGTCGTAGTGATTGCCCAGCAAATCGAATCTAATCTTGTTACACCACAGATTATGGGGAAAGCGTTAGATGTACATCCCCTAACAATTATTTTGCTCTTGTTAGTGGCAGGTACGTTAGGCGGGATCTTAGCCCTAATTATTGCTGTACCTACGTATGCCATCGTTAAGGTTATTGCCAAGCACAGCTACAGATTATATCAGCTTAGGGGGCAAAATAAGTAGTAACTAATAAGGGTTACTAATAAGTTTAGGTGTAGCATTATGTTAATTGTCTAAAAGAAACCTTCATATATTTCTAAGTCATATAAAAAAAGAGCTGGGAAAAAGCCCAACTCTTTTTTTATTCAAGCCGTTGTTCAACCGTTCCTTTAATCATTGGAAGGATGATTCCATCAAATAAGCTTAAGCAGCAGGAGCCTGGTAAAGTAAGTTCGATACTTAATTCTATGATAGTATATGTGTGCATCTTCATTTGGTGACTATATAAGACATGTAGAAGCAGGATTCGCTTAGTAAGCCTAGAATGTTTAATACATAAGGTTCTTTTTGGGTTAATGCTAAAAATTCGACTAAAGAGGTGAGCAGATATGAGATCTATAAATAGTGAAAAAGAGCTTACAAGCTATCTTGATGAATATGAAGCAAAGCTGGAGAAATTAGCGACACGTATTGGTGAATTGAGCTATCAAAGATTTTTAGATAAAAAACCAAACCCTGCTCTTGTGGAGTTGAAGAAAGAGAGAGGAAGACTTGCGCTAGATCCTACTTTTCATGAAATCATTCAGAAATGGTCAGATAAAGAGATGGACTTACTTCTTCAAAGAAGGGTAGAGGTTTGGAATAGCCTGAATAGACAGGCAAAGGTTTCAGCTCATCCTGAGGTGATGGACTTAGTTCAAGAGCTGGATGAAAAAATAGTGACTCACAAATATAAATATGGGGAAGAAAGAGTTGAGCTAGGAGAAATCCGAAACCACATAAAAGGGAATCACGATACAGAGCTGCGTAAACAGGCTTGGCTTGCTAATCAGGAGTTATCTGAGCAGATTGAACAAAAGATGCTTGCACTGTTTAAGCTAAGAAATCGCCTTTCTCGCGACCTAGGTTATGAAACATATGTGGATTTAATTCTTGATGGTGCAGGGATGACCAAGCAGGAGGTTACGGGGATTCTCACTGAATTAACGGGTGAGACACAAAGGTATTATCAGGACTACTTAAGACAAGGTGCAGATAGCTTAAACATTGAACAGATTCAGCCTTGGGATGTACAATATATCTTAGATCAACAAGCTGGAGATACAACAGTTGCATTTCCACGAGAGAAGATTACGTCATCAGTTTATGATTGGGCCAAAGGAATGGGCTACGATCTTAAAGAGCTTGGATTAGAAATGGTTTTTGTAGATATTCCATATAATGGGCTATGCATGGGGATTGGTCGTCATGCCGTTAAGGTTTTAGGGAATCCTAAGGATGGATACAGCTATTATCGGACATCCTTTCATGAGATGGGACATGCGTTGCACCACTTATTAAATGGACAAGAGCATTTTGGTTTGAGAAGAGAGCCAAGTGTCTTTAACGAAGGAATGGCAGAAACATTTGGATATATTACTCATCATCCAGATTGGATTAAGTCGTTTGGTATACGGGAGCAAGAGGTAAACCAAATCTTAAAAGGTGCAATCGGTCCTCAGTTTCACTATCTAAGACAAAGAACGGCATTTTGTTTATTTGAGTACGCCTGCTACGAAAATCCAGATCAAGACTTAAACAAGCTTCTGGCTGAGATAGAGAGAACAGTTCTAGGAGTCGAGTATGATGAGACACCACGCTGGGCGGCTAACGCTTGGTTTGTGAATTATCCTGTTTATTGGCAGAATTACGTATTAGCGGACGTTATTGCTAGTCAGGTGCATCATGCTATTGAAAAAGATTATGGTGCTTTGTACCAATCGAAGGATGCATTAGAGAAAGTAATTGATACGTATATTAAGCCTGGTGCTTCTATACCTTGGCAGCAAAAAATCCTCCAAGGCACAGGTAGCTATTTAAAGGCAACTGCTCTTATTAAGGATATGACCCCAAGCGTTTAGATGAAATAAATGTTCCTGTTGATTTGTATTTTAAACTTGCTAGTAAAATCGATACTTTTAGCAGGTGATAGCGTGAATAACGAAAAGAGCAAGGAGAACAAGTTGATGAGCAAGCCTATGAGTATTGTCCAATTAAAACAGCAAATTCGTTTAGAGATGATACAGAAAAAAAAACAACTGCCCAATTCTATTTTTGAGCAATATAATAGCCTGCTTCATGAGTGGCTGTATATGAGTGAAGCTTGGAAGAAGGCTCCTCATGTTGCCTTATATTACTCCGTCGAAAAAGAAGTAGATACACTCAAGATTATTAAACAGGCTTGGCTTGAAAATAAGCCAGTGTATTTACCGAAATGCAATAGGGAGGATAAAACTCTTACTTTTTATAGAGTCGATTCCTTTGAGCAGCTGGAAACTGTTTTTTATGGGATTCCCGAGCCTATTCCCGAGCAATGTGAGTCGATTTCTGTTGAGGAGCTTCGTTTCATCATTGTCCCTGGATTAGCATTCGACCATGCAGGGTTTAGAATTGGTTATGGGGCAGGCTACTATGATCGTACCTTGGAACAGACTGATCCAGCGGCGTGCTTGGTTGGCTTAGTTTTTCCGTTTCAGCTTTACCTTAATCGATTGCCCATTGATCAGCACGATAGATCCGTCCAATTGATTTATACGATTGATGGAGTGATCCAATGTGACCATAAGGAAAGCTAGGTGACAAAAATGGAGCAACAGGAATTTGTAAGTGTTCTTTTAGCAGGTGGAGCAAGTAGGAGAATGGGGCAGTCAAAGGCTCGACTTAGGTTGGAGGGAAAGACTCTAGTGGAGAGACAGTTCGAAGTAGTCTCTCCTTTCTCATCTAGTATTGTCATTGTTGTAGCACCTGAGGATTACCCCTTCTTCGTTGAAATGTTTAAGGATTGTTTTAAAGTACTGATCGTTATGGATCAAGCTAATATCCGAGGATTTGGTCCGTTAGCTGGAATCTATACAGCAATGAATAAAATAGAAGCACAAGCTTATTTTGTTTTAGCTTGTGATCTTATTTATTTTCCTAGTGAGTTATTAGCCAAGCTTAAAGCGTATAGCTTGAATCATTTGGCTCACGAAGCGTTTGTTCCTAAAGAGGGTACATATAATCAGCCATTAGCGGCGATTTATCGATGTGGACCTAGTGTTCTGTATACCTTATTACAAAATAACAAAAAGCGTTTAGCAGACCTCCTTGAAGTATTAAAAGTACATGAGATTAAGGAAGATCAGTGGAGGGGCTGGACGGAGGTGAAAGACCCTTTTTATAATTTAAACCATGCTAAGGATTATGAAGAGATGATACGGAAAGAGAATCTTTAACTTTATTAAAGTTTACAGGAAGGAGCTGAAGCTAATGAGTACGAGAACACCCATCCCTGTACCAGAAGCGATTTCCCGGGTTATAGAAAAAAGTAAAGCAGGTGGAACGGAGAGGGTTCAGCTTAAGGATACAATCGGACGTTATTTAGCTGAAGATATTGTGGCAGACCACCCTATTCCACACTTTAATCGTTCAGCCTTTGACGGATTTGCGATCCGATCTGATGATACGCTAGAGGCTAACTTTGAGAATCCAATTGAATTAAAGCTAATTGAGTCTATTGCCGCTGGACAGGTTGCTACTAAAGAGGTTGGAAGTCATGAGGCAACTCGGATTATGACGGGAGCGCAGGTTCCTATTGGAGCAGATGCCATTCTTGCTCTTGAATTAAGTGAGACGTTGGAAAAAGAGGGAGAGGTTTGGGTTAGACTGAATCGCCCAATTCCCAAGGGGACGCATATCTCCGAAAAAGGGGAGGATGTTCAAGAAGGGGCCATCTTAGCACACAAAGGGAGAAGGATTTCTGCTGGTGAGATGGCTATGCTTGCGATGTTTGGCTATCATGAGGTGCAGGTTTATAAGCAGCCTATCGTCGGGATTTTTGTAACCGGTACTGAGCTGTTACCGGTTGAAGCAGAAATTGAACCTGGTAAGATTCGCAATAGCAATTCCTATATGTTAGAAAGCCAGATCAAGGCTCTAGGAGGAATTCCACAATTTTATGGACTATTGCCAGATGATTTTGAGCTTTGCTATAGGGAGATCAATGAAGCTTTAAAGAAAGTGGATTACTTGATAACGACTGGCGGGGCATCTGTAGGTGATTTTGATTATGTACAGGACATTGTAGCTAAGTTAGGGGCTGACACCCTTTTTAATAAAATTGCTATGCGTCCAGGGAGTGTAACAACGGTAGCAACGTTAGGAGATAAATGGATCTTTGGCTTGTCTGGAAATCCGGCAGCCTGTTTTGTAGGATTTGAGTTATTTGCTAGACCTGTTTTACGTACCTTTAGTGGCTCAAAAGCTCCCCATTTACCTCGCTCAAAAGCAAGGCTTAGCCATGCTATAAAAAAACCAAATCCTTTCACTAGATTTACTAGAGCAAAGGCAGAGCTACAAGGCTCACAGGTTGTCGTTAGCTCCATAGGGGTAGACAAATCTGGTATAGCGTCAGCGTTAGTTGAAGCCAATGCATTACTGGTTGTCCCTGGAGGAACACGAGAGCTTAAAGAAGGGGAAGAGCTTGAAATTATTTGGTTAGATCGGTATGAGGAAGGCTATAAGCATGTCTGAAAGTGGGATTAATGCCCCGGACTTCGTAAATGTTTTACAGGTGGTGGGCTATAAAAATAGTGGGAAGACTACATGGGTATCCTTTCTTGTGAACTGGTTAAGTCAAAAGGGGAAAAAGGTAGCAACCATTAAGCATGATGCCCACGGTTTTTCTTTAGATCAACCCAATACGGATACTTGGAGCCATCAACAGGCCGGCGCTGCCTTAACACTTATTCAATCACCTAATGGGATGGGAATTATTTCTAACCATAAACAGGAGCATCCATTACAGCAACTGATCCACTATATTTCTATTATTGATCAGTATGATATGATAATAGTTGAAGGGTATAAGCTAGAGAGCTATCCTAAGATGCTCCTTATCCGTAATCCAGCTGATTTTAAGCTATTGTCTCTTTTAGAAGCTATTGAAGTCGTCCTTTTTTGGAATGAAGAGGACTTAAAGTATTATAATGAGCGAGATAATGAGGATAAAAAGGAGCAAAATGGTTTGCGAGACGAAGAAATAGGATCTTTTTTCCCCACTTGTCCTGCGTTTCTAATTGAGGATGAAGAGGGAATTATGAGCTGGATGGAGAGCTACCTTTCAAAGGAGGGAAAGCATGGATAATCTGTTTACAATAACAGCAGAAGCCATTTCAATTGAACAAGTTATCGATAAGGTTGTTCATCCACATGCTGGTGCAATCAATACATTTATCGGAACAGTAAGAGAGCTAACATATGGCAAACGTACATTATATTTGGAATATCAGACGTATGAAAGCATGGCTGTGAAAAAGCTGAGCCAAATTGGAGCTGAGATTCAGCAGCGTTGGCCGGATACTAGAGTGGCTATTACTCATCGTGTAGGTCAATTGGCTATTTCAGATGTAGCCGTTGTTATTGCCGTATCAACACCTCACAGAGCAGATTCCTATGAGGCGTCTAGATATGCTATAGAGCGAATTAAGGAAATTGTACCTATATGGAAAAAAGAGCATTGGGAGGATGGAGAGGTTTGGGTTGGAAATCAGCTTGAAACGATATCCTATCCAACAGGGAAACCGGAGCTAGACTGGAGGAGGCTATCATGATTCGAGTTTTACTATTTGCTGGAATTCAAGAGAAATTACAAACACATCAGCTTACCGTTCCATTTGAAGAACTGACTGTACAAGAATTAAAGAGCTATCTAATTGAGCAACACCATGGCCTTAAGCTTGACTTAAATCAAGCTTTGTTTGCTGTTAATCAAGAATTTGCTGACGAAGAGCAGCTAATCAAGGCACAGGATGAGGTAGCGATTATCCCACCAGTGAGCGGAGGATAAAGATATGATGCAGAGCAGATATTCAAGACAGATATTGTTCCCACATATCGGAGAAAGCGGTCAGAAAAAGCTTGGAGAAAGTAAGGTTCTGATCGTTGGGATGGGGGCCTTAGGGACCGTATTGGCTAATCATATGGTCAGAGCAGGAGTGGGGTTCGTTCGCTTTGTTGATCGTGATTTCGTCGAAGCGAGTAATTTACAGCGTCAGATGCTCTTTGATGAGGAGGACGTTAAGGAGCGTTTGCCTAAAGCCGTTGCAGCGGAAAGAAAACTTAGGAAGATAAATTCATCCGTACAAATAGAAGGTATTGTTGGAGATGTTACCGCTTTAACCATTGCCAAGTATGCTGAAAATGTTGACCTTATTTTAGATGGGACAGATAATTTTCAGACACGATTTCTTATTAATGATTACTGCTTTAAACATAATATCCCTTTCTTTTATGGAGGGGCAGTCAGTACAAGAGGCATGCAAGCAACGTTTATTCCTCATGAAACCCCTTGTTTACGTTGCTTATTTGAGGATGCAGGAGGGACGTCAGAAACCTGTGATACAGTAGGGGTGCTTGGATCGATCATCGATGTAATTGCTTCCTTGCAGGCTTTAGAAGCGATTAAATGGATGACTGGAAATAAAGCGGCGATTCGCAAAAGTATGCTTTCAATTGATTTGTGGCATACCCATCAGCATTTCATAAAATGGGGCAAGCCGAAGCATGCTTGTATTACGTGTCAGCTTGATCGCTATCCAGCATTAGCCGTACAGGAAGAGGATCAGTTTAGTACTTTATGTGGTAGGGATACGATTCAGATCACCCCTCGTCATGTGGAAAAAAGAGATCTTGTGGAATGGGAAAAAAGGCTAGAAAAAGCGGGCAAGGTAGAGAGAAATCCATTTCTTCTTCGCTTTCAAACGGATCCGTACACGATGGTGCTCTTTTCAGATGGAAGAGTTCTTGTACAAGGGACAGAGGAGCTCGCGACAGCCAAGTCTCTTTATGCGAAGTATATTGGTATGTAGGTGTGCGTAAGTATAAGGTCAATAAGCACTGGAATCAGCTATAAAATAAAGAACCTTGGATCTAAGCTATCTATGGATGTAGTCCATGAAGCAATAGAGCCAAGGTTCTTTTGTTTTTTACAATAATTGCTAAAGACCTTATTACAAGCTTAAAAAATCATCTAAGATGTCTGAAATACTTTGTACTTTAATGCCGTCATATTCTGGATAATCTAGCTCATTTATATCAATAAACACGGTCTTTATTCCCAAACGAAGGGCAGGAGCAATCTCATTAATGAAGTTGTCCCCAATTGATACGCATTGCTCAGGAGAATAGTTGTGTTTTTTTAGCAGGCTAGAAAAGTGATTACTTGTATATTGAGGCTTCCGTGCTTCTGTAATAATTTCGTCGAAAATGCCTTCAAGGTCCAATCTATTTAAAAGTCTTTGTACATCATCCTCTTGGCTGTTAGTTAGTAAGCAAATTTGCTTCTTACCCTTAAGGTGAAGTAATGCCTGGCGAAGTCTTGGGATGCGAGTAAGCTGAAAGTCGCTTCCAGCCATGTATTCTTTTGTTTTCTCATACGCTGAGTAAGTATCCACTACTCCAAAGTGCTTAGCACAAGCGTTTGGCAGCCACCAGCCGTCTCCTATAGCAATCATTGTTTCAAAGTCACATGTAATAGGAGCTGGATAATCTGAACTGATTTGATCTTGATCTAAAGCTTCTCCCTGCCATGTCCACGCCTCTATAACTTTCATACTGCTAGAATCTACTCTGACGATTTGATCTCTAACTACATCATAGATCCTACCAATTGCCACGGCATGATCGCCGGAAATAATGAGATCGTATTCCTTCTCAAAAGCGTCCCAGTGCTGTTTATCGAGCTCATTTTTCAGCTGTTCAGCATAATAGGAAAAATGATTTGTATCCTCATACAAAGTCCCGTCCAAATCAAAAATAAAATACTCATTTTGGTTAAACATGCTAGTACCTCCCTGTGTTCACTAAATCTTAAGCTATAGCAAAAAGAGGATTTAGTCAACATATTCTGTTTAGGATTTATTGAGATGGGATTTGAGTCTCAGTGAGTAAAAAATATAAATAAAGGAAAGACTACTGAAAGAAATCCTATCTGAACTATTGACGAACATTGTTGAATAGTACATAATAATTTTTGTGTTTTAACTTCATTCTTCACTTTATTAGCTGTCTGTTTCCTACATAAGTTGCAGTAGAAAGCGAACATTATACTTGTGAGCTTTACAAAGATTAAGATTTTGTAAATTAAAGACAACTAGTTGAAAAATGTGTTAAAATATCACGTGCAGGACAAGCATGGTTTTTAAAAACAATTAGGGGGAAAAATTGTGAAGAAATCGTTATTAGTTGTGCTTTCTTTAGCTTTTGTATTTGTTTTAGCTGCTTGTGGTAGTAGCTCAGGTGATGGTGATGTAACGTCTCTAACAATGGGTTTTGTTCCTTCACAGGACGCTGATAAAATTGCAGATACTGTTGAACCGTTACAAGAAAGATTAAGTGAGATTCTTGATGTGGACATTGATGCTCGTGTAATGACAGATTTCGTTGGTCTTGTTGAGGCTATGAGAACGGGTCAGGTTGATATTGGTTTCCTACCTCCATTTGGATTTGTTCAAGCAGAGGAAAGAGCAAACGTTGAGGTTATTTTAAAAGCTGTGCGTGACGGTGAAACTTCTTACCGTGCTCAATACAGCATTCGTAATGACGCTGATCTAGAACATATTCAGAGCTTAGAAGACCTTGTAAACGAAGAAGGAATTCGTTGGGCATACGCTGACCCAACTTCTGCTTCAGGATTCTTATTCCCAGCGTCACAATTATTAGGTCTTGGAGTGGAAGACCTAGACGCTCACTTCTCCCAGCTTGTAGTGGGTGGACATGATACAGCTCTTATTGCACTTCTAAATAACGATGCTGATATTGCTACTACGTATGAGGATGCTCGTGACCGTGTAGAGCAGGACTATGCTGATGTAAAAGAAAGAGTTCGTGTTCTTGGATTCACTGATCCAATTCCTAACGATACAATTTCTGTACGTGAAGGCTTAAGCGATGAGTGGACTCAAAAGATCAAAGAAGCTTTCTTAAGCTTCAATGATGATGAAGAAATGATTCAGGTTATGAGTGATGTATATAACTGGACAGGTATCGCAGAAGCAAAATCAGAGGACTACGAAATCGTTCGTGAAACATATAGAAACTTCGAGGAGCAACTTGCAGAATAATCTAATAAAAACTCAATAGAATATTGAGGAAAATTGCAGATTACTGTATCTTTCTTGGAGATTAGCTGATAAAATAAATAAAAATTGCTGTATAGGGGGAGGATTAAAATCTTCTCCCTATTTTAACGAAAGTTGAGGGGTACAATGATTGAGTTTAAGAATGTTTCACTAACTTATCCAAACGGTCACCAAGGCTTAAAAAATGTAAACCTGAAGTTAAATGATGGTGAATTTGTGGTCGTTGTAGGTCTGTCGGGTGCAGGAAAATCAACATTAATCAGAAGTATAAACCAACTGGTCAAACCTAATAGTGGAGAGCTGCTTATTGATGGTGAAAACACCCTTAAATATGGAGAAAGCCAGCTACGAAAGCTTAGAACTCAGATTGGTATGATCTTTCAAAATTATAACTTAGTTAAAAGAGCTTCCGTGCTTAGAAACGTGTTGTCAGGGAGACTTGGCCATACTGGAACGATTCGTAGTTTACTTGGGCTTTTTCCTAGGGAAGATGTTCATCTAGCTATGGAGAGCCTTAGACGAGTGGGAATTGAGGAAAAGGCATACGTTCGTTCAGATCAGCTAAGTGGTGGACAGCAACAGCGTGTAAGTATAGCCAGAGCTTTAACACAAAAGCCTAAGATTATTTTGGCGGACGAGCCTGTAGCGAGTTTAGATCCTCCAACGTCTCACATTGTTATGAAAGATCTTAAGCGAATTAATAAAGAAGATAACATGACAACGATTGTTAACCTGCACTTTATCGATATGGCTATGGAATATGCTGACCGTATCATAGGAATGAGAGCTGGAGAAGTTGTTTATGATGGACCAGCTAGTGCTGTAACGGAGAAAACTTTCGAAGAAATCTATGGTAGACCGATCAAGGAAGATGATATTCGTGGGGGAGTTGAAGAGTAATGTCTAAACACTCTAATTCTCATAACAGCTTAGACAAGATTCCTATTGTAGCTCCTAAAGCAAAGAGAACTTTATTCATTATTTTAACAGTAGTTATCGGGCTATATGTGATATCTGCAATATTCACTGAAGCATATCCTGACAAGATTGTTACTGGATTGCCCATTGCTGTGCAGTTTGTTGTCCAGGACTTATTTCCACCTAATCTTAGTTATTATAAAACAGTTTTTACTAGAGTTCTTGAAACATGGAATATTGCTTTACTGAGTACGACCTTAGCCGTTATTTTCTGTCTACCCTTTAGTTTCTTAGCGGCTTCTAATATTAACAGAAGCAAAACTTTATACAATGTTGTGCGTTTTTTCTTAAACGTCCTACGTACAATTCCAGAATTAATTATGGCCGTTATCCTTGTAGGTATTGTAGGTATTGGAGCACTTCCAGGGATTGGGGCATTATTCATCTTTTCTTTGGGAATTTTGGCCAAGCTAATTAGTGAAACGATAGAAGCGATAGATCCAGGACCACTAGAAGCAATTAAAGCAACGGGAGGTAATACTCTCCAAGTCATTTGGTATGGCGTAATGCCACAAATTCTACCTCATTATGCTTCATATAGCTTGTATGTTCTTGAAATAAATGTCCGTGCGTCCGTTGTTCTAGGTTTTGTTGGAGCTGGTGGAGTTGGACTGATTTTAAAGCAGCAATTAAGTTTATTTAATTACGGAAATGTATCGATGATTATTTTGATTACTTTTGTTGTAGTAACAATTATTGACTTCATTAGTAATCGATTAAGGGAGAGGTTGGTATAATGAGTAGTCAACGAGAGCCGATTGAGCTCCAAAAACCTAATCGATCCAAATATTGGATACGTTTCTTTATCATTGTAGGTATCATGGGTGTCCTTTATTATATCGCTTTAAGTCAAACCAATATTGTACTTAGAAATACAGAGACATCTATTTTAGGGATGTTGGACCGGCTTTTCATCCAACCTTTTCTAACAGAATCGATAACAAGTAGGGTTCCTGATTATATAGGCTATATGATTGAAACTTTAGCTATTGCCTATGCGGGGACACTAATTGGGGCTATCCTTGCGATTCCTTTTGGCTTTTTAGCCGCTAGAAACATGGTTGGAAAAAAAGCTCAAATTGGAAAATCTATATCTAATGCTGTACGAGCTTTCCCAGAAATTATGTTTGCCATTATTTTTGTTATGTCTGTGGGCATGGGACCGTATGCTGGTGTTCTCGCCATTGGTATTAATTCCATAGGGATGCTAAGTAAGCTATACTCAGAGGTCATTGAGTCTATTGATATGAGTGTCGTTGAGGCCCTTAAGGCAAGTGGGGCTAATAAAATTCAAACGATTTGGTATGGTGTTATCCCTCAAATTATTCCTGAGTTTTCATCTTACGCGATTTATCGTTTTGAAATTGATGTTCGTTCTGCAACTGTTCTTGGAATTGTTGGTGCAGGAGGAATTGGAGCACCACTTATCCTAGCTGCTAACCAACGTAACTGGGAAGCTGTAGGAATGATGCTTATTATTATAATTGTTGTGGTTACCTTAATTGATTATTTAAGTGCATTTATTAGACGAAGAATCGTATAGGTTTAGGACTGGACCCTTAGTAATAAGGGTCTTTTCTTTTCTTGATTTTTTGTCCGAGTAGGTTTAAGGGACGTAGAATATTGGGTATATAAAATTTGGGTATATAGACGTATTGAAGAGTGGTTGGAAGACAGGTATTCTTTTAGTATACTTCTTCAACTTTTTTAGTTAAAATGTGTAGTTTTTGTGACATCATGAACTAAAAGATAATGAAAATCATTCTTTGTACTTTTTCTTACTTTTGTTTCATGATAAAATAATAATAAATATAAAAAAGAAGGTGGAGCACGTGATAGAGTTATATACGTTTTCTAGCTGTACCTCTTGTAGAAAAGCACGTGAAATTTTAACAGAACATCACATCCCTTTCAAAGAACGCAACATGAATACTGAACCTTTGTCAAAGGATGAAATTTATCATATTCTAGCGCATACTACAAATGGTACAACTGACATCATGTCTAAGCGCAGTCAAGACGTGAAGGAATTAGAGGTAAATTTCGATGAGATTTCTCTAAATAAGTGGGTTGATTTAGTTCATAATAACCCAGGCATGCTTCGCAGACCTTTGCTGCTAACGAATGATCATTTGATTGTTGGTTATAACAAGGAAGAATACGAGGGTATTGTTAAGAAATCAAAGCTAAAGCAAAAGAAGCATATTGCTCGTAAAGCAATGTGTGTATAATTAAAGTCAACTAGAGCGTCCGATCATGTGAATCAGGCGCTTTTTTTATGGTTTGAATAGTAGTTGTCCGCAATCCAGGTGATTTAAATTATTGAAATATTCATTGATATGTGTATCTTTGCTTTATTGAAATAATCTGGTCAGACGGTTTTTTGGCATCTATAGTAATTTGCATTTGCGCTCTTAGACTATCTGTTATATACTATATATAACAGATAGTTCAAGGGAGGTGTTCTTACGCTCATTCTATTAACTCTCAGCTAAAAACACCAAATTCTGCAACCAAACTAGAAAAGAGTCGTAGAAGTAAATGAAGAACAATAATTGGGAGAGGTGAAGTATGAAGAATAATTTTGGTAAGAAACTAGTTGTAGGTTCATTAGTTGTTGCTCTAGCAGTTCCAGCGGCTACAGGAGTTGCTGCACAGGCGTCTGAGGTTAGTTCACAGGAGAATGTGGACGTTGTTGCAGGGCAAATTGTACCTATTAGGCAGGCGTTACAGTACATAGGAGCAAGCGTAGATTGGACGAATGCAGAGCAAATCGTAAGGGTTCAATATCTAGATAGAACAATGGATATTGATGTACATGCAGGCACAGTTACAGTTAATGATAGGCCAGTTCCTTTTAAAGGAGAAATTGAATATCATTATGACGTCATACACGTTCCTCTTGAGCTAATTAATGAGGCACTTGGTCTACAATTGGGTTGGGATGCTGCTGAGCAAAAACCAGTTATTGCAGAGGATGCGTATGAGGTTAGAGCGACATCCTTTATCTCCCAGTGGAGGAGTGGAAACGAAGAAGAGGCTTATAGCTTCATGAGTGCTCCTTTAAAGAATGTATTTCCAATGGAGCTGCTTCAAGCACAATGGGGAGGTTTTGCTGCATACTATGGTGGGCATATAGGTGACATAATTTCTATAGACCACGATGAGAACAGTGTACATCATAATGTCCATTTGGTGTTTGAAACGGAGCAAGTACCTGCTGCATTAAGCGTTCGTTTCGACCACAACGGTAATGTAAATGACTTGTATACACCAATAGGTGCTCAAGGCATTAATGAGCCACCAGTGTATGACAATCCTCAAAGCTATACAGAACAAGAAGTAACGATTGGCGAAGGAAATCTTGCTCTATCTGGAACATTGACTTTGCCTCAAGGCGAAGGACCATTTCCAGTCGTAGTCCTTGTTCACGGATCTGGACCACATGATAGAGATGAAGCTGTTGGTGGGGTTAAGGTATTCCGTGATTTAGCGGTGGGACTTGCCGACCAAGGAGTAGCGGTTTTGCGTTACAATAAATTGACCTATGAGCATCCAATTAAATCACACACTGTGGCTACTACCATGCAGCGTGAAACGGCTGATGATGCTTTGCTAGCTGTAGAGCTACTACGTGGAATAGACAAAATTGATTCAGGGCATATATATATTGGCGGTCATAGTCAGGGGGGGCATATGATCCCGAAAATGCTGGAGTTAGACACTTCAGGACATATTGCAGGAGGTGTGCTACTAGCTAGTCCAGCTGTAGCGTTACAAGATATCTTATTAGAGCAGCAGCTTTATGTAGTTGAACGTTTAGAGGAATTAGGAATTCCTGTAGGCGACACTTCCGAGTTGGATGTATTGGCTAGACAGGTAGAGATTCTTAACGATCCACAATATGATCATACAAATGTCCCTGCTGATTTCTTTTTGCCTCCTTCGAACTTCTACTGGTTTGAGCAAAGAGATTATGTACCTGTAGAGGAAGCTAAGAAGCACAATGTACCTTTACTTATTTTGCAAGGCGAAAATGATTGGCAGGTAACGATGAATCAATTTGAAATGTGGAAAAAAGATTTTGGATCGAGTAGCCATGTTCAGCTTAAATCATACCCTAATGTGAATCATTTCTTAGTTGAGTATGACGGACTTTCTGTGGGTATGGAGTATGGACAGCCTGCTAACGTTCTTAAAGCTATTATTGATGATATTGCTGAATGGGTAAAAAATAGATAAACTAGATGTTTAATGGCCTTACGTTATCCTGTCGGATGATGTATGGCTTTTTTTATATTCGTTTTTTTAATGGGTCTAAGAAACTATAAATGTAGTTTTGTTTAAATATTGTTCATAAAATGTCTGCAATTTAATACATTTAAAGGATATTTAAGGTAAAATATACATGTCTGAGTAGTTAAAAATGAGGAGTGAGATTCTTGTCGATTATTGAAATTAGTGAATTAAATAAATCGTATGGTCCGAATGATGTACTTGAAAATATTGATCTAAGAATTGATAAGGGAACAATATTCGGGATTTTAGGTCGGAACGGAGTTGGTAAAACTACTTTTTTAGAATGTCTTGTTGGATTACGGAAGCCTGATAGTGGAACGATTAGAATATTGGATTTTGATGTATTAAAAAATAGGAAACAGGTCCTCGAAGAAATTGGTGTACAGCCTCAGGAGGCTTCGTTACTAAATCATTTGACTGTGTATGAGATTTTGAAATTATTTTCAAGTTTCTATAGAAAGTCAAATTCTGCTGATCAAATTTTGTCCCAGATGAGCCTTGAAGATATAGGTGAAAAAAAAATTAATACTCTATCGGTAGGGCAAAAACGAAGACTACTAGTTGGTCTTGCGTTAATACCAGACCCTCAAATTGTGGTTTTAGATGAGCCAACTAGTGGTGTTGATCCTCAAATCAGAGTCCTAATTTGGGAAGCGATAAGAACATTAAAGAACAACGGTAGGACAGTAATTCTTTCTACTCATTTTATGGATGAAGCGAATCAATTATGTGACACAGTAGGGATTCTTCATGAGAAGAAGTTTATCGTTTGTGGCTCACCTGAAGACATTATCAATACATATTCAACAAATGAAAAAACACTTGAAAACGCTTTTATAAATATAACTGGTCATGATCTGAGAGGAGGATTAGACTGACTATGGAAAAAACACTCGAGAAACCGCAAGTTAATAACTATTTCAAGCAGTTAGTACAGTCTTTGCTTTTTGAAATCATACGGAACCCAAAGCTATTATTTCATATTATGATTTTTCCTATAGCCCTGTTAGGACTATTCTGGGGGATGGGTGCCCTAATCCCAAGTTCTGGAGGAATGGATCAATCTTTTAATGAGTTTATATTTCCAGGTATGCTCGTCTTTGCTCTAATGACTATTGGATTGCTAGGTACATCTGTTCCAATCATTGAAATGAGAGAAAAAGGTGTATTGAAGCTATTCCAAGTTACTCCCCTCTCTACCTTTCAATTTATACTTTGTAACATCGTTGTTCGAATTATTTTATCTTTCATCCAAATTGGTATTTTTTTGCTGATAGGATTGGTGTTTGGTATTATTAAAGTAGGTGTTTTTATTCCAGTATTATTATTATGTCTTTTGGGTATTCTTTTGATGTTAACTCTCGGCTTTTTCTTTGGAAGTGTGTTTAGATCAGCAGAAATAGCATCAGGAGTTTTAAGCTTTCTTATTGTACCTATTTTATTTATTAGTGGAGTGTTGCTTCCATTTAGTATAATTCCAGAATTTATTAAGACAGTATCTATGATTCTTCCCTTTGTGTATTTAGGTGATGCTCTACGCCAAGTCATGCTATCAAGCGATGGTGAATTTCCGTTATATTTAAATATATTGATGCTGTTTTCGTTTAGTCTAATCTTTTTATTATTGACAATAAAAGTATTTAAGTTCCACAAGGAATAATCGTTAGATTATATAAAATAGCCACAGTAAATTGTTCTGTCTTCCGATGTGAATAATATTATGAGCAATGCTAGGGAAGTCTAACAGATATCGAAATAATGAAGTAACAGGATTTCCACTCACAAGGAAGGAGAAGTCAAGGTATGGATACAAGATGGAGTAGAATCATCATGATCATTCTAGGGTTTGTAGCTTTGCTCATTCCAGGTGTAAGAAGATTTGTGTTTTATCGTTTGTTAGGGAATCGATTTATTCGAAATACCGGATTAAAGCTGATTCTAGCCACACCGTTCTTACGTCAGCGGATGATTGCCCGCATTTTCCCGGCACAGGAGGATCAGACAGAACCAAGCACGTGACCTGCTTCAAAAACCTCCTCGGGAATAGGGAGAGTCACGCTGAAGGCAAGAATCTATGATATAGCCTATGTGCACCAATTGTTTGGATCAAATGAATGTGAAAGCCAAGCAGCAGAAAATTGGTGCACTTTA
Source organism: Bacillus horti (assembly GCF_030813115.1). NCBI lineage: Bacteria > Bacillati > Bacillota > Bacilli > Caryophanales > Bacillaceae > Caldalkalibacillus > Caldalkalibacillus horti. Next base: position 19,413 of record NZ_JAUSTY010000020.1, read on the forward strand.
TGATTTGGTTACTAACCGTCTAAACACGTCTAATTGAATAAATCCATGATTATTAAAGGCGAGAAGACTCCTTCCTAAATGTGGAACTATAGGTGGGGGATGAATCGCTTTTTAATATTCAAAACCACCTTGCAGCTTTGATACAGGTGGTTTAATAGTTAGGCAAGTCTGTTTTCAAAAAATTCTCGATTGTAAAAGCAGAGACCCCTAGGGCAGCTGAATATGTGGATAAGTTTGAGAAAGTAATCTTCAGGTGTTCTTGGTGATAAGGCAATGTACGTTGTTTTATCACTTGATGTAATGAATCTTGCAGAAAATCCTTGGCCATAGCTAGTCGATTGCCAATAATAATTTGCTGCGGATTAAACGTGTTAATGATATTGCTTATCCCGAAGCCAAGGTTTTCTCCGATGTCATTGAATAGTTCTAGTACGCGTTCATCTTTATCCATTGCTAGATTTATCAAATAGCTTAGTTTTTCTTCATTAGCAACAGGTAACGGGATGTTTAATTGCTCAGCCTTTTGAATGACCGCATGCTCAGAGGCATATAGCTCCCAACAGCCATAGCTTCCACATCTGCATTGAATCCCATTCTCTTTGATCATCATATGTCCCATTTCGCCTGAGAAGCCGTCAGTTCCTCGATATAGTTCATTGTTTAGAATAATACCTACACCTATCCCGATCCCTGCACTAACGTAAATTAAATCACTATGCTCCTGTCCCACACCAAAGCGTTTCTCACCATATGCTCCAGCATTTGCTTCATTTTCAATGGTGACAGGGATGTTGAACTCATTTTCTATCTCATCCTTAATTGAAATGTCTTTCCAGCCAAGGTTAGGGGCGAGAAGGATGTTGCCTGAATTATTGACAATACCAGGTACACCAATTCCAATACCAACGACACCATAATGGCTTTTTGGGGTTTTACTTAACAAAGTTGAAATCATTTCCTTAATGAATTTTGTCACTTGACTATAATCGGTTTGATCTAGCAATGTAATTTTTTCTTCAATGATTTCACCCTGCAGGTCTGTCAATAGTCCTAGAATGTAATTCACACCAAGGTCGATGCCGATCGTAAATCCGGCTTTTTGGTTGAATAATAACATCACGGGTCGTCGTCCACCGTTCGATTCACCTGGTCCAACCTCAAGACATAAATGCTCATCTAGCAATTCTTTAACCAAGGAAGAGACGGTACCCTTATTTAATTGGGTTCTTAAAGAAATATCAGCGCGTGAGAGGGGGGCTTCATTGTTGATGATTTGTAGTACTAGTGATTTATTACTTACTTTAACGAAGTGTTGATTCCAAGTCATTTTCATATACTAAAACTCCTCTTACTATAGACAGTAGTATGATATATCAGAAGATAATTGAATTTACAGCTAGTATAGCACAAACGATATTCTAAAAACATTTAGTTTAACCATTAGATAAACAAAGTCGTAAGTATAAAGGAAATAATGACTTAGAAAGGATGTTTTCAAACTATAAATACTTAGTTCGTTCGATAGACAAACAAGGAATTATCTGATATTCTTAAATTGTCAAATTATTAATTATTAGGGGGTTTAAGTATGTTAAAAAAGAAAGCGGTTACAAATTATTTTATTGTAATCATTTCTGCATTGTTGCTGCTTGCTGGCTGTTCAAGTGCTGGGAATAATGAAACGTCTGGTCGTGCGAATGGGGAAGCGGGGGAAGTAGTCATTAATTTTATGCACCTCTGGCCAGAAGGCAGCTCAAAGGATCATTATGAAATTGTAAACAAGATCATTGCTCAGTTTGAAGAAGAAAACCAGGGAACCACAGTAAAGGTAGAGGTACTTGGAAATGAGCAGTACAAGGAAAGGTTAAGAGTGATTTCTTCCGGAAACCAGCTTCCGGATGTTGGGATGACATGGGCAGCAGGATTTTTGACCCCTTATGTTGATGGAAACATGTTTACTCCCTTAAATGACATCTTAGATGCTGGTTTACAAGAGAAATTCGTTTCCGGAACAACAGAAGCCTACGGGATCGATGGGAATATATACGGTCTGCCATTAGAATTGAACATTGCCCCTATTTTCTATAATAAAGAGATCTTTGAAGAATACAATCTCGATGTGCCTACAACTTATGAACAATTCAAACAAGTAATTCAAACGTTAAATGATAACGGTGTAGCTCCAATTGCTTTAGGAAATAGAGATCGCTGGACAGGATCATTGTGGTATATGTATCTTGCGGACCGAATTGCTGGAGCAGAAACGTTAACAAATGCGATTCTTCGTTCAGATTCTTTTGAAAACGTGGCGCTTACCCAAGCGGCTGAAGAAGTTCAAAACCTTGTAGATTTAGGAGCTTTTGCTGCGGGCTACAATGCTTTATCCGATGAAGAGGCTAAGAGCTTGTTTATGAACGGTCAGGCGGCGATGTATTTAATCGGGTCTTGGGATTTACCTAACTACACAACAAATGAAGATGTTCCTCAAGAGTTTCGAGATTCTATTGGTTTTTTTAATTTCCCAACTGTTGATGGAAAGGGAGATTTAAATAGCTGGGTCGGAGGACCGGGCGTTGGCTTATTCGTAGCAGAGAACTCTGATGTGAAGGAGGATGCCAAAGCGTTTGTCACTTACTTTATAGAAAAGTGGGGGCAGCAGGCTGTAAGCGATGCTGGTGTAATACCCGCGACGATCGTCGATACTTCTGCTGTACAGCTTCCAGATCTATATATTGAAGTGTTGGATGAGTTAACACAAGCTAGTAATATTACACTTTTTGCTGACGTGCAGTTGAATCCAGACGTTGCACAAGTACATTTAGATGCCATTCAATCATTATTTGGTGGGCAGATCACACCTCAAGCATATGGACAGCTACATGAAGAAGCCCTTTCCAAATAGGGTGGATAAGAGTGTTCTAGACCTCTTTCTCTATCTCAACGCAGAAAACTCGGCTGTCGTCGAGTTTTCTTTATAGGATAAGATTCAATATACGATAAGAAAGCATTCAATTTGTCACTATGTTTTTTTCAAAGCTAATACTTTCTAATTGCAGGAGATAGGACGTCAACAAAGATTGGAGGTGCTGGTTTGAATAAAGTAATGTCTAACAAGCTCTACATTGCTTTATATACTCTCCCAGCGTTAATCTTTATAGCAGTTATGATTTATATTCCTCTAGTACTGACAGGTTACTATGGACTAATGGACTGGGACGGAATAGGGGCAATGCGTTTTATTGGCTTAGAAAATTATATCAACGTTATACAAGATGGTAAATTTTGGACCAGTGCTCATCATTCTTTTTTACTCGCTATATTTTCTACGCTAAGTTTAGCCATCTATTTAGCCATATCCTTAGTCTTAGCATCAAAAATAAGAGGCGCTGACCTACTTAGAAAAATCTACTTAATTCCAATGCTGCTATCCTCTGTAGCGATTGCCCAGCTGTGGATTAAAATTTATAATCCTGCAAATGGTGTACTAAATAATATACTTAGAGCCATTGGGATTGATAATCCACCAGTTTGGCTAGGTGATCCCAATATTGTTTTATACGCCATTTTCATTCCAATCTTATGGCAATACGCTGGCTTTTACATCCTAATCTACTTCGCAGCGCTGAAGAATATTCCTGAACAAATCGTAGAAGCAGCAAAAATCGATGGTGCCTCAGCCCTGCAAATTGCCTATAAGATTAAGCTTCCGTTGATTATGGGAGTTGTGAAAGTCACCATCGTATTAGCGATCGTTGGTTCTATGAAGTATTTTGACTTAATCTATGTAATGACAGGTGGAGGACCTAGTGGAGCAAGTGAGGTTATGGCTTCTTATATGTATAAAATGGCCTTTTCAAGCTATAACTTTGGCTATGGAAGTGCGATTGGCTTCATGCTTCTGCTCATTACACTTTTTGTGACCATCATTATCCGAAAGATAACATCAAATTCTAAAGAAATCCAATATTAAGGGGGGTTCATGGTGAAGAAAATGGGCTACTTTATCCTTTACATAGGTCTTGGACTTGTAGCACTGCTTCAGATTTTCCCGTTGGTGTGGCTCGTCATCTTTTCTTTAAAAGATACGAGAGAAATATTCTCGTCTCCTCCATTTTCGTTGCCCCAAGAGCTACGCTGGGAAAACTATGTCCGCGTATTGGAGGGTGGAATAGGTACGTATTTCTTTAATAGTGTCTTGTATACAGCTGTTGCTATTATTTTGACTGTATTACTTGCTAGCATGGCTACTTTTGCTATCACGCGAATGCGGTGGAAGCTGAGTGCATTTGTACTAGGATTATTTATGGTTGGTCTTATGATCCCTGTTCATTCGGCCCTAATACCGCTTTTCAAAATGTTTGTAAGTGTAAGTTTGATTGATCATCCACTGTCTATTATTCTGACTTACACGGCGTACAACCTACCCATTACGATGATGATATTGCTTGGCTTCTACTATACCCTGCCTCGGGAAGTAGAGGAAGCGGCCATCATAGACGGTTGCTCCATTAATCAACTATTTTTCCGAATAATTTTGCCCATGACTGTTCCTGTTATGGTGACGACAGTAATCATTAATATGATTTATAACTGGAATGAGTTTGTGTTTGCGAATACTTTTATTAGCTCAGATCATTACAAAACCTTAACACTAGGCATCCAAAATTTTATCGGTCAATACATGACAGATTGGGGGGCCATTGGGGCTACACTAATCATCAGTATTTTACCTATCCTGATAGCATTTTTATTCTTCAGCAATAAAATTGTGGAGGGCCTCTCTGCTAGTGCAGTAAAAGGATAAATGAAAAAATGGAGGTGGATGACTATGTCTATCATACAAAACCCGATATTAACAGGCTTTAACCCAGACCCTAGTATTTGTCGTGCTGGAGAAGATTACTACATTGCCGTTTCAACGTTTGAATGGTTTCCAGGAGTAGGTCTGTATCATTCAAAGGATTTAAAGCACTGGCGACTTGTTTCAAGACCACTCGATAGATTAAGTCAATTAAATATGCTAGGAAATCCGGATTCAGGCGGTATATGGGCCCCTCAGCTCTCCTATAGTGATGGAAGGTTTTGGTTGATTTATACGGACATAAAGGTAACTGAAGGACAGTGGAAGGATGGACATAATTATCTGGTAACCTGTGATGTGATTGATGGTGAATGGTCAGAGCCGATCTATTTAAACAGCTCTGGCTTTGACCCGTCTCTCTTCCATGATGATGATGGAAAAAAATACTTAGTGAATATGCTCTGGGATCATCGGGTCGGAAAGCATAATTTTTATGGGATAGTTCTACAGGAATACAGCCACCAAGAGCAAAAGCTTACTGGTACAGCAGAGATTATTTTTAAAGGTACGGATGTCAAACTTACGGAAGCCCCTCATTTATATAAAATAAATGGCTATTACTTTCTCTTAACAGCTGAGGGAGGTACAAGATACGATCACCAAGCAACGATTGCCCGTTCAAAATCCTTGAAAGGTCCATATGAAGTACATCCAGAGAATCCGTTACTTACATCCATGCTGTATCCCAGAAACCCATTACAGAAAGCCGGGCATGCCTCTATCGTTAAGATGCATACAGAGGAATGGTTTCTCGTCCATCTAATAGGCCGACCACTGCCTAGAGGTGAACATCCCCTGTTAAGTCCCCGTGGATTCTGTCCGCTTGGAAGAGAAACGGCTATTCAGAGATTAGAATGGAAAAATGATTGGCCATACGTGGTAGGTGGGAACCAGCCATCTGTTGAGATCGAAGGGCCAAAGGTCGCTGAAGTACAGTGGGAAAAGGATGTTCCAGAGAAGGATGAGTTCGACTCAGAAAAGCTAAACCTTCATTTTCAAACTCTACGGATTCCATTAGGAGAAGATACCCTTTCACTGAAGGATAATCCAGGGCATTTACGCTTATACGGCAGAGAATCCTTGACCTCAAAGTTTACTCAAGCGTTTGTTGCGAGGCGCTGGCAGCATTTTAATTTTAGTGCAGAGACAAAGGTTGCCTTTAAACCGGAAACATTTCAGCAGTCCGCAGGTATAGTAAACTATTATAATACACAGAATTGGACAGCCTTGCAGATCACTTGGGATGAAGAGAAGGGAAGAATCCTTGGGTTGACAGCTTGTGATCATTTTACATTTACTCAGCCCCTACACGGAAAAGAAATCATTATTCCAGAACATGTTGAATACGTTTATCTCCGCGTACAAATAAGGACAAATCGTTACCAGTACTTCTATTCCTTTGACGGAGAGCAGTGGTTAGAGATACCTGATGTATTTGATTCCTATAAATTGTCTGACGACTATATTCAGAGCGGAGGATTTTTTACTGGTGCCTTCGTTGGTATGCAATGTCAGGATACATCGGGCCAGAGGATTTATGCTGATTTTGATTATTTTCTATATAAAGAGGAGGATCAAGGATAACAGGTCGCACTTCACATAACGTATAGGGTTAATTCAATAAGTGATTGGACGGAACAACGAAGCACATGACCTGCTCAGTGAGCAGGTTTCTTTTTCATTTATTCACTTTTCTTTATTAAATCCGTAAAGAATTGGTATAATGATAGGGAACCGGAAAAAAGGGGTCATTCTTATGTATTGGGAGAGCATCTTTTTTGATTTAGATAATACGTTATACAGCCACGAGTATGCTTTTGAACGAGCGATTCAGGATTGCTATCAGGAGCTAGTGGAGGAGTGGGATGCTGAAGGACTTACGGTTCCGTATGTACCCATGGAGGATTGGTTTGATGTGTTCAAATTCTATAGTGATTACTTTTGGAAGGATTATGAAACGAAAAAGCTAACACAGGTGAAGTACCGACGAAAACGCTATGTATCTACAATGGATCACTTCCAATTACCTTGTAGCCTTGAAGAAGCGGATCGTTTTCATGAGAAGTATTATGAGCAGGCTACGCAGTATGTACAGCCTTACCCTGGTCTGTATCCACTTCTCGAGTATCTCAAGAGTAAGTCCGTAAGACTTGGAGTAATTACAAACGGGAAAACGGACGTACAAATAGCTAAATATAAGAAGCTTAAGCTTTATCGATACATACCGAGGGAACGATTTATTGTTTCGCAGCAGGTAAAGCTGGAAAAGCCTGATCCTGCTATTTTTCAACTGGCGCTAGAGCGTTTAAATCCGAATAAGGCTTTATTTATTGGTGATACATGGGAGCATGATGTTGTAGGTGCATTAGAAGCAGGCTGGGGTGCCATCTATTTGAACACTCAAGGTAGGCCAAGAACGACTCAGCACCAGCCAAATGCTGAATTTTCACAGTTTATACAGTTGAACTCTTTTTTTCTACAGTAAAAGAAGAGTAAAGGTAGGGATAGTATGCAATTGAGGGATAAATGGTTATGGGCTTACGTTTTGAGGCTCATGAAAGAAGAGGATTACCAGCTTATTAAGTTTCCTGTTGAGGAGCAAAAGCAACAGCTACAAAGCAATGAGCAGGAAAATACAGTAACTTCAGCAGTGTTATTGCGTAATGATGGACGTTCCTTTCAAATGTTGCGCTTACAAGCTGTGGATTCCGTTTGGGGAGCAACCTTAAACCGCGATATCCGTTCATTATCTGACCAGGCTAAGGAAATTAAAAAACGTCTAAAAGCTAAAGAGCTTAGCATTTTAAATGTGTATGTTTTCCCCTATGAAAAGGACGCATATCTTCTAGAGCCTATAGAAAAGCTTAACCGATTAACGGAGGACAAAATAACTGTTATCAGTAATGCTGTTTTTATTGATACGGAGCAAAGTTTAACGGAATGGGGGATCCCACAGAATGATCTAGCTTCTTTTGGCTTAAATACTGAACAGGATAAGATCAATCTCCAAAGGCTGGAATGGATTTCGACAGAAGAAATTTTAAAAGAAGTTAAGGCAGAGGAAAAAAAGAAAGAGAAGGAATTCCATTCTACATTTAACTATGGGAAACCTAAGTTTACGTACCTCTTTTTAATAATTAACTTTATTATCTTTGCCTTTATTGAATGGCAGGGCTCTAGTACCGATCCAGAAACATTGATTCAATACGGAGCAAAATGGGCTCCAGCTATTCTTGAGGGGGAATACTGGAGGTTTATCACTCCTGTTTTTCTTCATATTGGATTTATCCATATTCTTATGAATAGTTTGGCACTTTATTTCCTAGGTAATTTAGTAGAGAAAATTTATGGCTCTTTTCGATTTTTATGGATTTATCTGTTTGCTGGTTTTACAGGAACGGTAGCTAGCTTTGTGTTCTCATCCAATATTTCTGCTGGTGCCTCTGGAGCCATTTTCGGTTGCTTTGGTGCGTTGCTTTATTTTGGTTTACAGCGCCGTAATCTATTTTTCAGGACACTAGGGAACGATGTTATTATCATTTTAATCTTTAATCTAGGAATTGGTTTTATTGTTCCCGTGGTAGACAATTATGGTCATATTGGTGGACTAGTTGGTGGATTTTTAGCGGCGATGATTGTTAGTCTTCCGGCACAAAATAAGAAGCGGCTAGAAAAAATAGCTTCAGGATTGGTGGCTATTGTTCTAGTTGTATCGATGCTTGGAATCGGATTTACAAAGGACCATGAGGATGACGTTGCATTACTCATTCAGGCTACGATAGAAATTAATCAGGAAAATTATACGGAAGCTAGGGATTTGTTGGAAAGAGCGATTGAATTAGGTGATCAGCGTCCAGAGGTATTTTTGCAGCTTGGTGCCGTTTATAATCAAGTTGAACAATTTGATGAAGCGATTGAAGTTTTTAATCGTGCACTGGATGGTGGGGCTACTCAGCCTGAGCTGTATTTTCAGCTTGCTTATGCTCAGCTGAAGCTAGGTGATTACGAAAATGGAGAAAAAAACTTACTAGAAACGATTTATCGTGATCCTGATATTGTTGAGGCTTATTATAATTTAACACTCATCTATATCGATCAGGAAGAGTATGAAAAAGCGTTTGAGGTACTTGACCGAGCGGCAGAAAGAGAAATAACAGATGAACGTACTGATGAATTATATGAACGGCTAAATGATTTTTATGAGGAGCTTCAAAACGGAGCTTAAGATATTTGTGGACGATGATATAATTGATGTGGTAAGTTGTATAATCTTGCTAATGTTTACGTATAAAAAATGAAGTAATGAAGTTAAATAATGAAATATTAAATAAAGAGGGGAAGTTGAACGATGGCTGGAGTAAAACAAAAAGTAAATGTAGACCATATGATAGAGCTTATTGAGAAGCTGGTGAACATTCCAAGTCCTTCAGGAAATACAGAGAAGGTTATTCAGTTTGTAGCTGACTATCTAAAGGAGCTAGAGATTCCTTACTATCTAAATCGTAAAGGTGGACTAATTGCCACATTGAAAGGACAGAACGAACAGGAGCACCGGATGCTAACGGCCCATGTGGATACCTTGGGAGCGATGGTCAAGGAAATTAAAAGCAATGGTAGATTAAAGCTCACGCTTATCGGAGGCTTTCGTATGAATGCTGTTGAAGGGGAGTATTGTGAGATTGAAACAAGTACAGGGAAAATGTACACCGGAACCATTTTACATACGAAGGCTTCCGTTCACGTATACAGAGATAAGGATGAAAGAACCGAGGATAATATGGAGGTTCGTATTGATGAGGTTGTCCGCTCAGCGGATGATGTTCGAAAGCTAGGAATTTCAGTAGGAGATTTCGTTTCCTTTGCTCCACGCTTTGAGCAAACTCCTGCTGGCTTTATTAAGTCCAGACATTTAGATGATAAAGCGAGTGTAGCTATTTTATTATCCTTACTAAAAACGCTAAAGGAAGAAAACACGACTCTTCCTTACACCACTCATATTTTGATTAGTAATAATGAAGAGATTGGATATGGTGGAAACTCAAACATTACGCCTGAAACATTTGAGTACCTAGCCGTTGATATGGGTGCAATTGGAACGGGGCAGACAACAGATGAGTATTGTGCTTCAATATGTGCCAAGGATTCCAGTGGGCCGTATCATCCACGCTTGCGCAAAAAGCTTGTTCAGCTTGCTGAGCAGGAGGACGCTTATTATCAGGTGGACATTTATCCGTATTATGGCTCTGACGCAAGTGCAGCGATTCGTTCAGGACATGATATTGTCCATGGTCTGATCGGTCCAGGAATTGATGCTTCTCATAGTCATGAAAGAACTCACCGAGATTCTTTATTGAATACAGGTGCTATTCTTTATGCATATATGTTATCTGAGGCTTAATTAATGGCAAAAGAAGCTACGTCAATGAACTAGAAAATTTACACTTATTAAACCATCTGTATGCTACAGATGGTTTTTTGGTGATCGGTTACTATCGTGAATTCTCATTTTTAAAAGCATTTTTAACTAGCTTTCATATTTCCCTATGCCTGTCATATGTTTTTAATGTAAGGGGGAAGAGGGATGGAGCTTTTAACATGGGTCTTTTATGTGATGCTTTCGGCTTTTCTTGCAGCAGTAGTAGGCTTTGGTCTAATAACTAGAAAGGTACTACTATCATACTCCCACTTTATCGGGCTCTCTTTACTTCTGGCCATTTCTGGCTATGTTAGCTCCTATATGGGAAGCTGGATGGGAGAATTCCTCTCAGCACGTATACTTGAAATCATGCTAGGAATCATTTTAATGGGCTGTGGAATCTATTTGCTTAAAGTAAAGCCTATCTATCCTGGCTATCAGGATATGTTAATCCTGTTTGCTGTGCTTTTTTTAGAGGGGTGCTGGATATCCTATCGATTTGGGAGTCTTCATTCAGGCAGTCTAAGCTTTGTCCTATTTATTATGGTTATGCTATCAGGTGGAATAGCGGTAGGCTTTCTTCTTGGGTTGCGAAGGTGGAATCATTGGCGGCTAACTCTAATTCTCCCTCAGCTATCAGGTGCGCTCTTAGTTGTAGTGGGGTTTATCAAGCTATTTTGACTAATATGTACGGTTTTCATGATATACTACACATAGAAAAGACTTAGACAAAGGAATCGATGATCAGTATGCTAACAACTATTCAATCCATGCAGGACGTTCGAAATTTGCTTAAAAAATACGGTACATTTATTTATACGAAGGACCCTATTGCCGATCTTGAGCTGATGGATGAAGAGTGTCATGAGCTATATCAGATGGGCATGCTAGAGAAGGAACAGTATGTTCGAGCAAAAATGTGCATTATGCAGGAAATAGGAAGACTAAAAAAAGAGAGCTAGAATGGATGGGTACGGATATGAGCTTTATGAACGACGTTTATTTATACCAGCAATTCAAGCAGATTTTTGGAGAAGAAAACCTACAAGTTGAATATAACCACCCGCCAGAAAGTGAGGAGTTCACGTATATTCCAATACGGAGCGGAATCGACTTTTTGGGCTGGATTGGAGTCCGAAATGAGAAGCTAACGGAGGAATCAAAGCAGCTTATTCAGTTGTTTGATGCTTCTTCTGCTATAATGTATTCTCCTGACAAGAAGGAAAACACGTTTTGGCAAAGAGCCATTCAAGAGGAAATGGAAGATTGGATTTCAGCGTGGGAAGGCTTAGAATATTCCGCTGATACGGAGTTTGGTTTAATTTTTATTACTATCGATAGTCAAAAAGAGGACTGGACTTCAGACGTGCACAAGCAGTTTCAAGAAATGATTGAAGCTGTTGTGGAGCAAAGTACATTTTTAATTCCTTTAAAGCAAGGGCACTTTCTTTGGATTCTACCGCATTACTCTGAGATAAAATCGGAATTAATCGAGGTTGTAAAGGGACTTGTGGATACTCTTGCTGCTGAGCTTGTGTTAAAAGCTAACTTCTTCATTGATCAACCAGTCACGATGCCTATGGAACTGAGGGAGTATGTTCAGAATCAGCTTAGTATTGTACAAGCGTGTAATCAGAGTCATGTTCGAGGCGGAGTCGTTTTCATTCGAGATGTCCTTCATCTGTATTTGCTTAAGCAAAGCTCTAACATGGATCGTAAGAAATATGTACATCAAATTATGGGACAAATTTTACATGACTCAGAAGCTATAGAGACGGCCCGTGTTTACTTCCAAGAGAATCTGAACATCTCAGAGGCTGCCAAGAAGCTTTTTATTCATAGAAATAGTATGCAATATCGCTTAGATAAGTTTGCTGAAAAGACAGGATATGATCTACGGAGATTTGAGCATTCAGTGGTTGTTTACTTAGCGATACAGGCTTTGGGCATGTTGAACAAAGAATGAGGTGTTTTTTCTAGCAGTTTGCCTAATAGTTTTTGCCAAATGAAAGCGCTACAATAGATATAACAGAAAAAGAAAGAATTTGAGGAGGAGTAGCGCATGGCAGGTATTAAATTAAATCATATTTTCAAGCGTTATAGTGATACGGTAACAGCGGTTAAGGATTTTAACTTAGATATTGACGATAAGGAGTTTATCGTTTTTGTAGGTCCATCAGGTTGTGGTAAATCTACTACATTACGTATGGTGGCTGGATTAGAAGAAATCTCTGAAGGGGATTTGTATATCGGTGATCGTCGTGTGAATGACGTAGCGCCTAAGGATCGTGATATTGCGATGGTTTTCCAAAACTATGCGTTGTATCCACATATGAATGTGTTTGATAACATGGCTTTTGGTCTTAAGCTCCGTAAGTTCAAAAAGGATGATATCAAAAAGCGTGTTGATGACGCTGCAAAAATCCTAGGAATTGAAAACCTATTAGAAAGAAAACCAAAAGAACTATCTGGGGGACAACGTCAGCGTGTTGCTTTAGGACGTGCTATCGTTCGTGAGCCACAGGTGTTCTTGATGGATGAGCCTTTATCTAACCTTGATGCTAAGCTTCGTGTACAGATGCGTGCTGAAATAACAAAGCTACACCAAAGACTACAAACAACAATTATCTATGTAACACATGACCAAATTGAAGCGATGACGATGGCAGATCGTATCGTTATTATGAAAGACGGTATTATCCAACAAGTGGGTTCACCTAAAGAAGTGTATGATTTTCCTGATAACGTGTTCGTTGGAGGCTTTATTGGATCACCAGCAATGAACTTCCTAAGTGGTAAGCTTGGTGAAGGTAAATTTACGATTGGAGATCAAGAGTTGCATGTTCCAGAAGGAAAAATGAAAGGGTTAAAGGATTATATAGGCAAGGAAGTGATCCTTGGAATTCGTCCTGAGGATATTCACGATGAGCCTGTATTTATCGAATCTTCAAAGGGTACAGTGATTAATGCCCTAATTGAAGTAGCAGAGCTAATGGGTGCGGAAACTTATCTATACAGTAAGATCGCAGGAAATGACTTTATTGCTCGTGTAGATTCTCGTACAGATATTAAGAATGGTCAGAAGCTAGAGCTTGCCTTCGATATGAGTAAGGTACTATTCTTCGACCCTCAAACAGAGGAAAGAATCAGAGGGTAAGTTTAGTTAAAGATAGATAAAGAATGTTTATTTGAATAAAAAGTCACACTGAGATAGCTAAAGGGGCTCCTTTTCTCTCTAGTGTGGCTTTTCTCACGTTATATCTAGCTAATCATGGTATGATATGAGAGAGAAAACATAATGTAAAGGATGATAATCATATGTCACAAACTATGTATGTTGGGATAGATTTAGGTGGAACGGCGATAAAGCTTGCTTTCGTTTCACTAGAAGGTGAAATTGTGCATTTAATGAGTGCCCCTACGAATGTTGAGGACGGTGGGGATGGTATCTTACATACTATGGATCGCTTGATCTCAGAAGGTCTTGAAGAGCTTGGGAGAGCAAAAGGAGATATTAAAGGTGTTGGAATTGGAGCTCCTGGATTTATCGAAATGTCCACAGGGTTTGTTCATGAAGCTGTTAATTTGGGGTGGAAGAACTATCCCTTGAAGGAAAAGCTAGAGGGAATGACGGGGCTACCAGTTTATGTAGATAATGATGCTAATATCGCAGCACTTGGAGAGATGTGGAAGGGTGCTGGTGAAGGAGCAAAGGATCTACTTTGTATTACATTAGGTACAGGTGTAGGTGGTGGGGTGATCATTAATGGAACCATTCATCATGGGGCAAAGGGTACAGCTGGGGAAATCGGCCATACAACTGTTATCGCAGATGGGGGCTACCGCTGTAACTGTGGGAAGCTAGGCTGTCTAGAAACGCTTGCCTCTGCTACAGGAATTGTACGCTTAGCTAAGGAAGCCCTTATAAGTGACTCGCAGCATACGAGCTCATTAGCTAAGGTATTGAAGGAGAATGGAAATGTTGAAGCGAAGGATGTTTTGGATGCTGCTAGAGAAGGGGATCAGCTAGGGAAAGAGATACTAGGACAGGTTGCCCACTACTTAGGAGTAACACTAGGAAACTATGCCGTATTAATGAATCCTGAGAAAATTGTAATCGGTGGAGGAGTTTCTAAAGCGGGGGATGTGTTGTTTGAGCCTATTCGAGCACAATATCAGAAATATGCTCTTCCTCACTTAACGGGGAATGTAGAAATTGCTCCAGCTACTCTAGGAAATGATGCAGGAGTGATTGGTGCGGCATGGCTCGTGCATCAGGGTGAACAAAATCACTAGATCACAGGCATAGGTTTTTTACTGGACCTCTGCTATAATAGTACAGACAAAAAAGAACTAGATCAAATGAGAAAGGGCTGTTAGATGTGGCAGGGAAAAGCAGAGAAGAGCTTCAAGACGTTTCTCGCGAAAATATAGAATACATCTTTGACTATATGAAATCTAAGCTACAGGTCGTCAATACGGCTGCTGTTAGTGCGAAAAGCTTTGATACGGATCAATACGAGGAGCTTTTGGATTTATATGAGTTTCTATGTATGAAGGAATCCTTCTCCATGAGTGAGATGCAATCGATTGTTTCCGAGCTAGGTAAACTCAGAAAAAAATCATAGCGTTGACGTATAATCTAGAGCGTTTGGAGCTAATCCAAGCGCTTTTTTCATTAAGTTACAGCTCCCGTTATTTACCAGCCACAGCTCCTACTATATACTTCTTCCAAGTTTTTCTTGTACGTCAATTATGTGAATTCTTCTTCAATAGCTTGTGACAATTTCTCACGCATGATAGAATGTAAAAATATAATTTTCTGAAAAATAGGATAGTAGGAAGTGGAGGAGTTTACATGTCTGAGAAACAAAAAGACTTAAGAATTAGAAGTATTGTCATTAGTGAAGGAGAAAATAGAGCCCCAAATAGAGCCATGCTTCGAGCCGTTGGCTTTAGGGATGAGGATTTTAAGAAGCCAATGATTGGAGTAGCCAGTACGTGGAGTGAAGTAACACCATGTAATATTCACATCAATCACCTAGCTGAAAAAGCAAAGGAAGGTGTTAAGCAGGGTGGAGGTGCCCCGTTAATTTTTAATACGATTACCGTGTCTGACGGAATTTCTATGGGAACAGAGGGAATGAATTATTCACTTCCTAGTAGAGAGGTTATTGCGGATTCCATTGAGACGGTAGTGGGAGCAGAAAGGCTTGACGGAGTTGTGGCTATTGGTGGCTGTGATAAGAATATGCCTGGTTGTATGATGGCACTTGGCCGGTTAAACCTACCTTCTGTGTTTGTGTATGGGGGAACGATTCAGCCAGGGAAACTAAATGGAAAGGATATTGATATTGTTTCTGCCTTTGAAGGAGTAGGAAAACATAATCAAGGGAATATCGATGATGAACAGCTTCATCAAATAGAATGTCACGCCTGTCCGGGACCTGGCTCCTGTGGAGGAATGTACACCGCTAACACGATGGCCTCAGCGATTGAAGCGATGGGAATGAGTCTACCGGGTAGCTCCTCAAATCCAGCGATTAGCTCCTTGAAGCTAGAGGACTGTGACACAGCAGGACAAGCCGTTGTTGAGCTATTAAAGAAAGAGATTTATCCGAAGGACATTATGACCAAGGAAGCGTTTGAGAATGCGATAACGGTTGTAATGGCTTTAGGAGGCTCAACTAACGCAATTCTTCACCTTCTAGCGATTGCCCATTCCGTTGATGTAGAGCTTACTCTTGATGATTTCGAAAAAATCCGTGAAAGAGTTCCTCACATTGCTGACCTTAAGCCTAGTGGTAAATATGTGATGCAAAACCTGCATGAGGTTGGTGGTGTACCAGCTGTAATGCGTCTATTGCTGAAAAAAGGTTTACTGCACAAGGACTGCTTAACGGTGACGGGTAAAACTATCGAAGAGAACCTAGCAGAGTTTCCAGATCTCTTAGAGGGGCAGGATGTAATCAGATCGTTTGATCAAGCGTTAAAGGAAACAGGTCCATTGGTTATCTTGAAAGGAAACCTAGCACCAGAAGGGGCCGTAGCGAAAATGTCTGGTCTTAAGGTGAAAAATATAACAGGTCCAGCTCGTGTGTTTGATTCTGAGGAGGAAGCCACTGATGCCGTAATTAAGGATAAAATTAATCCTGGGGATGTACTTGTGATTCGCTATGAAGGTCCTAAGGGAGGACCAGGAATGCCAGAGATGCTATCTATTTCAGCTATTATTGTCGGTAAAGGGCTGGGAGAGCAGGTAGGGCTACTGACAGATGGTAGATTTTCTGGTGGGACACATGGCTTGGTTGTTGGACATGTGTCACCTGAGGCTCAAATTGGTGGGCCAATAGGTTTGCTACAGGAGGGAGACCTTGTTACAATTGATAGTGAGACGCAGGAGCTAACGATGCATGTTTCTGATGAAGAATTAGAGAATCGTAGGAAACATTGGCAGGCTCCACCACTAAAATATACAAAGGGCGTATTGTATAAGTACGCCAAGCAAGTATCCTCAGCGTCAAAAGGAGCGGTTACAGATTGAAAGCACTAATTATTAGTGATACACATGGATTGACGAAGGAAGTCAATCAGGTGGTAAAAAGGGAAGCGTATAAAAAAGGGTTTCATTGCGGGGACTATTGCACCGATCCTACACAGTATCCGTTTAATAAGCTGGAGCTAGTACGAGGAAACAATGATTTTCAAAAAGACGTCCCTAATGATAAGCTAATAAAATGGCAAGGCTCTACCTTTTTTTTAACACATGGACATTTATATCAGGTAGATTATTCCTTACTTAAATTGAGATACAAAGCGGAGGAAGTAGGGGCAGACATTGTTCTTTTTGGACATACACATTATCCCGTCTGCTTTGAAGAGGACGGCATGATTTTCTGTAATCCAGGAAGTCTTAGACAGCCCCGGGGTTTCTCTACACCGACCTATGTTACTCTAGATATTTCAAAGGGAAAAAACTCTGCTGATAAGACCAAGCTTGCTTTTACTTACTATGATCCAAAAGGGAAACAAGTAGATTCCTTAAGTCAGACATTTTCAAGGTGAGTAGCAGTATAGTAGTAGTAAGGTGATAGAGTAAGATAGCCAAGAAGTTACTAGTTAACAGGAATATGAAAAAGCTCTTAGCGAACGCTAGGAGCTTTTTTAAGTTCAAATTAAATGGCAACTTTTTTAGATTACATATGAACTTTCGTATCGGTATCCTGCTGAATGCGAAACCAGAGGTTAAGATCATTAATGGTGCTTGCTAGATCAGCAATCTCATGATTTAATTCACAGGAACGAATGAAGTTTTCCTCAATGTTAAGCTTTTCCTGCTTGGCATTAATGATGGCTTCAATCTGTTTAATTCTTTCTGGAATGTCTGAACGATGGGCTTCCCATTCGACTAAGATCGTTGCTTGTTCACGTAAGCTATACTCTTCCCAATCTCGATCTAGGACAGGGAGAGCGATCCCTAAACGATTGTCATATTTGAATTCATAACTCATGTTTACTCATCCCCTCATATCTATTGTATTATAGGTAGAGGATAGAGACAAATTTAATTTTGTACCCATATTTAAAACAGGTACTTGTCCCCGTAATAACATAGGAAAAGGAGGGCGGGCATGGAGTGGCTTATCGCTTTATTTTGTAGCACATTGCTTGCATTAATCGCTTATTTTAAAAGGAAATTATCTTTTAGTGGTTTATTTGCTGCTATAGCTGTTGGAACATCCATTTTCGGTGCAACCGGGATTTACGGATTTATTGTACTCTTTTTCTTTTTCGTATCCTCTACCTTGTTAGGCATGATTAAGCGTGTAAGTCATTCGGCTGTAGAACGTGTTGTAGAAAAGGGGGATCGTAGAGACTACCTTCAGGTTTTCGCTAATGGTGGGCTGGCTGCTGCTAGTGCTTTGGCTTACGCGCTATTAAATGACGCTGTTTTTCTTGTTGTCATGTGTGCCTCTTTAGCAGCCGCTACAGCAGATACCTGGGCATCAGAGCTAGGGCGATGGAGCAAAGCAAGACCTATACATATTCTAACTAGAGAGAAAGTAGAGCCTGGAACATCAGGGGCTATAACAACATTAGGAACGTTGGCTAGTGTAAGTGGTGCTGTATTCCTTGCCCTTGTTTCTATTCCATTAATCCTTCAGGGTAAGGGGAATCTAGGCTTTGAGAGCTATATGGCAATCATGTTAATTGTTGTTGCAGGTTGGTTAGGGAATTGGATGGATACTTATGTAGGAGCGAAATGGCAGGTTCGTTACCAATGTCCTGATTGCTTAGCTTTTACAGAAAAAACGGTTTGTCATACTCAGACGGTACAGGTGGCAGGGATACGCTGGATGAACAATGATATGGTCAATGCGATCTGCACCGTTTCTGCTGGTTTTTTTGCTGTATTCCTTACCTTGATGTTTCGTTTTTTATAGGCTAGATTATTTTGTCTGCACCAGTCTAGAGCTATATTTTTGGCAGAGCAGAGGGAACATGGTATGATGAAAGCAAAGGAGGGAGTTTCAGTGGATTCATCTGTACATAATGACATTATTCATAAAATTAGGCAGCATCAATCTATTCGGAAGTTCACTTCTGAAATTGTTCCAGAAGAGCACATTAGACAAATTGTAGCTTCGGCGCAAATGGCTTCTACATCAAGCAATATGCAGGCTTTTTCTATTATCGGTGTTACGGATAAGGAAAAGAAGAGGGTGCTTGCAGAGCTGGCAGGGAATCAAGCGTATATAGAGGAATGCTCACATTTTCTTGTGTTCTGTGCCGACACGCATCGCTTAAAGCACTCAGCAGAGCAGGAAGGGGTAGATATTACTCCTGCCCTAGAGCATGTAGAAATGTTTCTCGTCTCTACAATTGATGCAGCGTTAGCTGCTCAGAATGCGGCTTTAGCCTCGGAAGCATTAGGATTGGGGATTGTTTATATTGGAGGAATTCGTAGCCGTATTGCGGAGGTAAGTGAGGTCCTTAATTTACCTGACCATGTTTATCCTGTGTTCGGGATGTGTATTGGCTATCCAGATCAAAGTCCAGGTGTAAAGCCTCGCTTACCCTTGGAGGCTGTTTATTTTGAAAATGAGTATCAGCCATTTGAGCAGGTAAAGGACAAGGTAGCGGCCTATGATCAAACAATGAGCCAGTATTATGAAGCTAGAACAGCTGGAAAACGAACAGACACATGGTCTGAAATGATGAGCAGAAGCCTAAAGGATCCGAAACGAACTCATTTAAAGGATTTCTTGGCGGAGCGAGGCTTTTTATTAAAATAAGAGCTAATAAAGTTGAGTAGCTTTTTATGAAAAAATTGTACTAACTAGCTGTAACTTTCATGTATAATAAATAATGAAAATCTAAACGTAGAGATGAGTGAAACCAATGCTTTAAAATTACGTAGAACATACGTAGATAGGTGAAAGGATTGGCAGATAAAAAATATCTTTCATCTCATAGCATTAAGAATGAAGGTAGGAGGCAGGATACATGTTTAGACGAGTTGGTTTATTTATCTTAACAAACATTTTAGTTATTGCTACAATTTCAATCGTCCTTACGATTCTTCCGATTGGTAGTTATATAACAGAGAGTGGGAATTTAAATCTAGTCACATTATTAATTTTTAGTGCTGTTATTGGTTTTACGGGAGCATTTGTTTCCTTAGCTATGTCCCGTTGGATGGCTAAAATGGCGATGAAAGTACAGGTGCTAAAGCCTGAAGATCCGAATTTAAGTCCTTTTGAAAGAGATCTAGTTGACAAAGTACATCGCTTATCTCAAAGTGCTGGATTAACCGTTATGCCAGAGGTAGGAATTTATCATTCTAAAGAGGTAAATGCCTTTGCTACAGGTCCATCTAGAAGACGTTCACTAGTTGCTGTTTCTACTGGATTACTAGAAACGATGGATGCAGATGCCGTTGAAGGGGTTCTGGCTCATGAGGTTGCCCATGTCGCTAATGGAGATATGGTCACAATGACTCTTTTACAGGGTGTTGTAAATACGTTCGTTGTATTCTTTGCTCGTATCGTTGCGTTTGCCGCTTCTCGTTTAGTTAGATCTGAGCTACAGGGAATTGTTCATTTTATAGCAGTTATCGTATTCCAAATCCTATTCTCTATCCTTGGAAGCATCGTAGTTATGGCGTATTCTCGTTACCGTGAGTACCATGCGGATAATGGAGCAGCGGATTTAGCAGGAAAAGATAAAATGATTCATGCTCTTCAATCCTTAAAGCAGTATGTAAATCGTGTTGATGATGAGCAGAAGTCCTTATCTACTTTGAAAATTAATGGTAAAAGTAACTTTTCTCGACTGTTCTCCAGTCACCCTGAATTGGATGATCGTATCAAACGTTTACAGTCTAGATAATAAGAATAAATATGATTAAATAAAGACGAAGGATTAAGTCATAGTCGATGACCTAACCCCTCGTCTTTTTCTTTAGAGAATTTCTAAACGGTGGTGTAAGATTTCTTTAATTTTAAACAATGATGGAATATTAAAATACGACCTAGGGCTTGTAGGAAGGTCTATAAAGAAATACCCTTACGTTCACGGAAATCTATTCCCCGATAATACGTATCGGCAACTATAATATTTGGACCAACACAGCTAGACTGTGGACAGTAGCAGTTAAACGGCTGAAACAGAGAGTGCTTTTGCCAGCGTTCAAAGCAATCATCTAGTCGATCTGTTCTGAGATTTCCTAATGGCTCCACATCACCAAAATCTGTAACGATGACTTCGCCAGTGAAGATGTTTGTGTTTAAACGATTATGCCCATCTGGGTCGTTTCTAACAGTCACATTGTGGCTGTCCTTCATTCTCTTAACTAGAGCCAGGTCTTCTTCACTGCTGTTACACGCGTAGAAGGGTAGAGTACCAAATAGAATCCAAAGGTCGGGATCGCGTTCATCTAGAAGACGATTGTACACGCCTCTCAGCTCTGCTAGAGATAAGATTTTCATATGCCTAGCAAAGTCACTTGGATAAAGTGGATGAACCTCATGTCTCTGACAGCCTAATTCTTTAATGATATGGTGAATACGTGAAAGCTTGCCTGCTGTATGCTCAGAAATTAAAGATTCTGCAGAGACAAAAACGCCTCTTTTTGCTAATTCTATTGTATTTTCAACCATTGTGTTGAATGTCTTTTCCGCTTGGCTAAAGGAAACGGGGTGCATTTTATGGACATAAGCCGTTCGATAAAAATCCTGGGCATCCACATAGTTAAAGGAAATATGCAGAACATCCAAATAAGGTAGGATAGCCTCGTAACGATCTAAATCTAACGTTAAATTAGAATTGATTTGTGTCTTGGCTCCTCGTTCATGAGCATAACGTAGTAATGGAACGATATAATCGGTAATAATCTGTTGATTAAACATCGGCTCTCCACCTGTAATGCTCAATGTATCTAAGTGTTCGATCTCATCTAAGCGTTGGAAAATGAGAGGAAGTGGAATTCTCTCCTCTGAATCCTTCATGGTAAGCACGTCTCCTACAGCACAGTGCTCACAGCGTAAATTACATAAATTTGTTACAGTAAACTCTATACTAGTTAACTTGTTTGATCCAAATTGTTTCCGACGATCTATCGCTTCCCATGGGTCATTTTGTGGACTCATAGGTGATTTAAGCTGAGTAAGCATATAACTTAATCCTCCTTTAGTTCAATCCTTACTATAGCTCTATGGGGAAAGCTTCGTCAATGAGATTGTTCATATTTCTTGTATAAATTTTTATATATTTGATTATGGACGAAGGCTCTTATCCTAAGCAGACGATGGCTATAGAAATTACGGTTCTAAAGTAATGTTCTTTATAGATGGTTTAGTAGATGTTCTAATAGATGTGACCTTTCAATGACATCACTATATAAACGTTACAGGTACGGAATCAGACAGCGTAATTAGTTTTCTTTACGTGATTTCATATGTTATACTAGTACCAAGAAGATCGTTGAATTCTATTGTTCATAAATCATTTTAATGAAATGACTAGGGGTGCCTTTTGGCTGAGAGAAATTTTTCAACCCTTAACCTGATCTGGGTCATGCCAGCGTAGGGAAGTCACAGATGAATAGATAAGTCTGGCTTCCTTTCCTGAGTGAAAAGGGAGTTTTTTATGTTTAATCAGAGGCTTTTAAGGCTACACGGAATAGGAGGATGAAAGATGTTTAAGGAGTTTCATTTATATGTGATTACGGGTGAGCAGTTTTACCCGAACAAAAACTATTTAGATGTCATCGAGCAAGCGATATTAGGAGGAGCTGATATTGTTCAGCTGCGTGAAAAGAATAAATCGAAAAAAGAGCTGTTAGAAATGGCTAAGGAGCTTAAAGCGCTAACGGCAAAATACAACGTTCCGTTTATTGTGAATGATCATATGGATATTGCTTTAGCGGTGGATGCTGACGGCATTCACTTAGGACAAGATGATCTACCTTTAGAAGAAGCGAGAAAAATTTTGGGGCCAGATAAAATCATTGGCATCTCTACACATGCTTTAGAGGAGGCATTGGAAGCAGAACGCAATGGTGCTGATTATATAGGAGTAGGACCAGTTTTTGAAACAAAGAGTAAGGTTGATGTAGTGGACCCGGTTGGACTAGAGTATGTACAGGAAGTGGTTGCGAACACGACCATTCCATTTGTGGCTATTGGTGGAATCAAGCAGCATAATGTACAGCAGGTATTAGATGCAGGAGCAAAAAGAATTTGTGTGATTAGTGCAATTGTGGGTGCTGAGGATGTTCAGGAAGCAGCTAGAGCACTCAGTGTAACGATTCAAAAAAGCTAGGAGTGAAGCAAGCACCATGAAGACATTACTGATTAATGGTAGGGAAGAGGAATTAGAGGTCACTACGTTAGACGAAGTAATTCAGCATTTTCAGCTTAAGCCTGAGCATGTGGTTGCAGAGGTTGATGGACAGATTGTTGATCGCTCTGAGTGGGCTAACTATGAGCTGAATACGGGAATGAAATTAGAGCTTGTTCATTTCGTAGGAGGTGGCTGATATGCTAGGACAGGATCGTTTAGAGATCGGGGGGAAATCCTTTTCCTCTCGTTTTATGATAGGGACGGGAAGATACCCGAACCCATATATTCAGCAGGAAGCGATTAAAGCTTCTGAAGCAGAAATACTAACGTTTGCCATTCGAAGAGTGAATCTAGATGCGCCTGATGAGGATGCTATTCTACAGCATTTGGATGGAATGAACTTTACGTATCTACCGAATACAAGTGGAGCGAAAACAGCGGATGAGGCGGTACGTATTGCTCGGTTAGCTAAGGCTTCCGGAATTTCAAACTGGATTAAGGTGGAGATCAGTGTTAATGAAAAGACACTACTTCCTGATCCGATTGAAACGCTTAAGGCAACAGAGATTCTGGCTAAGGAAGGCTTTGTAGTGCTTCCATATACATCAGATGACCCTGTTTTGTGTAAAAGGCTAGAGGAAGCAGGAGCTGCTGCTGTTATGCCAGGTGGAGCACCGATTGGTACAGGGCTTGGCATTCTTAACCCATACAATCTAGGTTTAATTGTGGAAGAGGCGAATGTGCCGATTATCGTGGATGCTGGGTTAGGATCGGCGATGGATATTGCTCAAGCGATGGAGCTTGGAGCTTCTGGGGTACTAATGAATACTCCTGTGGCTAAGGCGAAGGACCCGATTAAGATGGCTAGAGCGATGAAATTAGCGATTGAAGCGGGACGCTTGTCTTATCTAGCTGGAAGAATTCCAAAGAAAAAATATGCAACGGCAAGCAGTAAGCTAGAAAATCTTTCAAGCAAGTAGGGATGTCCATTGAATACCCAAAAGAAACAAGTACCGATTGCTGTGCTTGGCGGTGGAGTGATTGGATTAGCGATTGCGTTTGAATTAGCCAAAAGAAAGCATAAGGTTACCGTGATAGAAAAGGGACTATGTGGTGGTCAGGCAACGGGAGCAGCTGCTGGGATGCTGGCTCCCTACTCTGAAATCGGTGAGGATCCTGACGATTTTTTTTCGATGTGCCATGAGAGCTTGCTGCTATATCCAGAGTGGCAGGCTGATGTTAAAGAGGTATCAGAGTTAGATTTTGAATACAATACGTCTGGAAGCTTACATGCGGTGTTTCATGAGGCGGATGAATTAGCCCTTGAAACAAGATTACAGTGGCAAAAAGGCTGGCAGGTACAATCTGAAATTGTAAAGGGTCAAGCCCTTCGTCATTTAGAGCCACACCTCACAGATGATGTTATTGCTGCCATGTATTATCCAGGTGAGCATCATGTCTACTCTCCAGATTATGTTGTAGCTTTAAAAGAGGCTTGTCTCCGCTTAGGTGTAGGGATTATTGAGAATGCTGGAGCAGTCAGCTTTGCTGATATAAGGCAGGATGGAGTAGCAATCGCTACGGAGCAGCAAGGAAATATTGATGCAGATACATGTATCGTGGCAACCGGAGCTTGGACCTCTGAGTATGAAGAAGCTCTCCAGATTCGATTACCGATCTACCCTATTAGAGGACAGATTTGTGCTTTTGAGCAAGGTATGGAAGAGGTTAAGCATATGGTATTTTCCAGCCAGGGGTATGTTCTTTCCAAAAGAAATGGAAGTATTGTATGTGGAGCATCAGAGGATGTAGCTGGATTTGATACGTCCGTGACCGATAAAGGGATTAACCGATTGTTGAAATGGAGTCATAAGCTGTTTCCTTTTACAGAGATCATGGAGCCCTTTCATAAATGGGCTGGACTGCGTCCAGCAACACAGGATGGGTATCCGTTAATAGGTAGATTAGGGCATTGTCCTTCTATTATTGTTTCCAGTGGGCATTATCGTAATGGAATTTTACTAAGTCCGAGAAACGCAAGGCTAGTGGCAGATATCTATGAAAACAAACCTGCAGGTTTGGATATGAATTTATTTAATCCGGTTAGGTTTTCATAATAGTATAAGGAGAAATGCTTCATTAGATGTGGGTTAGGCTTTGTTTGTTTTGTTTCTTAATAAAGTGATGAAGGGTTGGGAGCTAAAATGATTTATCGTGCCTTAACGATTGCTGGCTCAGATAGTGGTGGTGGAGCTGGAATTCAAGCAGATCTAAAGACATTCCAAGAGCTAGGAACGTTCGGGATGTCAGTCATTACAGCATTGACTGCCCAAAATACGCAGGGCGTTCATGGCGTTTATCCTCAAAGTATTGAGGCTGTAGAGGCTCAATTGGAAGCGGTTCTTAGTGATATTGGGGTAGATGCGGTTAAAACAGGAATGCTCTTTAATGCGGAAATTATTGAAGCTGTATCGAAATGTCTAAAGAAATATGGGGTAGAGAGAATCGTTGTCGATCCGGTTATGGTGGCAAAAGGTGGTCATGCTCTTTTACATCCAGAGGCTGTTGAAGCGGTTCGTAAACACTTAATTCCATTATCTATGGTGATTACTCCAAATATTCCAGAGGCTGAGGTGATTATTGGCGAGGAAGGTATCTCATCCTTAGCTGATATGAAGGAAGCCGCTAAAAAGATCTACAATCTTGGAGCGAAGAATGTAGTCCTTAAAGGTGGTCATTTGTCAGAGGAAGAATCGACAGATGTACTCTATGATGGCAACGAATTCACCTATTTTCCTGTTCAACGTATTCAGACCAAGCATACTCATGGGACAGGCTGTACCTTTGCTTCAGCTATTGCAGCAGGTTTAGCAAAAGGACTATCTGTTGTCGAAGCTACGAAGGTGGCAAAAGAGTTTATTACATGTGCTATTGAGGAATCCTTGGAGCTTGGAAAGGGCATTGGTCCGACGAATCATAGTGCTTATCGTTTGAGACAGGGTTCATAAATTCATATTGTGAATGAGGAGCAGACCTAAAAGTCAGGATAATGACTAAGGCTTCTCCTTTTTTATTTTAAGACTTCTTTAATTGAAGAGATAACTGATTACGTATTTCCTGAAGCCTAGTTAATGCATTTTCCTCTAAGACTGGCATCACTTTTTCGATAAGTTTACATAACAGTATGATTATTATATACTTTACTTGGAAATTTAACTAGAGGATGTGATTAAAATAGAAAAACTACCTAATATGGAACCAGTAATAGTAGAGCATGATGAATTGAAGTTGATAGGTATACCTTGTATAAGCTTAAAAGATATGAAGAATAAGTTTGTGCTTGCGAAGGAATCCCTTCTTTCATCAACTAAACATTTTCCTCAAGTGGTCAATCACAATATTCATTATGGAATATGGCCAATGGAAGAGTCTCAGAATAATCCTGAAACACATGCGTATATTCTTTGTGTGGAGGTAAGTACCTTTGAGCAGATACCTGAATGGTTTGTTAAAATTACGCTACCCAAACAACGTAATGTAGTCGTAGCCAATGAAGAAGGGAATTTTGACGCAGCTGGTGAAGTCATCCTTTCGTACATCCAAGATCATCACATAAAGCTATCCTCAGATAATCTTACTTATCGAATATGCGAAAAGTATAATTATGATGCCGAGGGCTTCTCACGATATTCGCTGCCAATTGCTTCTCATTCTATAGTATAGTCAATTCATCTGTACATCTGTACATCTGTATTGCTGATTCTTTAGTATAATTGAAGAAAGAACTAAATTGGTCGGCAAAAAAATTATAGATAGGAGTAGTTTTATGGAGTGTAAAGACACAAACCTTACATATCAAATTATTGGAACTAAGTATACAGGTCGATTTAATGACTATCCTGTTTTTATTCCTAATGCGTCAGAAGAATTTAAAACGAAGTATAAAGAAGCGTTCGGGGACGAATCGTTTTTAAGAGCTATCGTGTACGAACCGAAGAGAGAAGAGAGTCAAGAAACGGGATATTTTTATATTGGCGCAGTGGTTGAAGAAACCCCAAATCACATCCCCGAAGGTATGGAGCGATTACAGATACAAGGGAGCTATGGCTCAATTAGAGCAGAGTTAGACTTTAGTAAAATGGGTGAGTATTATAATACACTTATCAATTGGATTACAAATAAAGGTTTGAAGATGCATCCTACTGAGCATTTGATAGAGCTTTATCATCCAAATACAAATTACGAAACAGAGCTTGAAATCTACATTCCTCTAATGGATGAAGAAAAATAAGAAGAGAAGTAAGAAGAGAAACAAAAGAAAGCTAGAGGCGGAACCGAATGGTTATCCGAGTCTTAGTAAACTCATAGAATCAAAAAAGACAAGCAATTATTCGCTAACGGCTTGTCTTTTTTTATTTTCTTCTCATTTAGAACATGAATCAAGAAAAATTAGTCAATAATACGTCCAGCCCCTTTATAGCGCTTGGAGTAGTAATCACTACCTTCAAAATCCGTTACGGCTACACCGTTAGAGGTTGCGTGAAGAAGCTTGTCCTCCCCAATATAAATAGCAACATGACCAATTTGGTTTGGATTGCCTAGAGAGAAGAACACTAAATCTCCCTTACGGATCTCATTTCTTTCTATCTTTGTAGTAGCTTGATATTGTGAACGAGAATCTCTAGGTAGGTCAATACCATGGGCTTCAAATACGGTTTGTGTAAAAAGGGAGCAATCAAAGGAGCCTGATCCTTTCGTTGCCGCGTATTTATACGGTGAACCTACGTATGTATGACCTGTTTCAATAATTTCATCTATTAGCTCACTTCCAGCTAAGTTGGAAACGGCTGCCGGATTAATCACTCTTATGTATTCGGATGCTACATAGCCTACTTGATCTCCTGCTTTAACCTTCAGCCACTCACTATCTACTGTTTCAAGAATATCAACTTGGGTGTTATGTGGAATCACTTTATAACGTTCATGGTTGGTCGAAGGGCCCTTACGCAAATTAAGACCAGAGACAGCGGTAACTTTTCCCTTTTGAGAAGCGCTTTGAGTTTCTTGACTGCTTGAAGCTTCAACCTTATGTAGGGTGTCTGAACCAAATCCAAAACCAAAGACGAATGCTGTGGACAAAGTAGCTGAAACAATCAGCTTACTATACTTGCTAAACCTCTTGCTTTGCACGTGCATAAATGTCCTCCTTGTTAGAATATAAATAATAGGGTATATGTCTTATAGAGCAGTAATTAGACTAGTAAATATAATCTAGTGAAACAAATAAATCTAGTAAAACGTCTATAGTCTATAACACTAGTACAACTTAAAAACCAGTCGTAAAGATAGTCTAGTACAATGGTTCTACAATATTAGATGCTTTCTAGGCTTATTTGTTGCTGGAAAAATTTACACTATAAAAATATACTCTTATAGAATAACACAATTCAAGACAGAATGTTACACGAAATAAAAGAAAGTTGAAGGATAAATTAGATGAACATACAAATACATCCATTAGATTTATACACAGCTAATCTAGTTAATTTTTCCTATTAAACATCTAGTCATTCAAATTGGTTAATAGAATTAATTTTAATAGTAGAAAATTGTAGAAAGGTCGTCAATGAGGTGCATCACATCTGCTCTAGAGAATGCAACTTTAGATTTATAATTGTGGTAAAAAGGGATATACTCAAGTTATAGCAACGCAGAGATTAAAGGAGGTCAAGACAAATGATTAAAACGGTTTATGTGTATTTGGTATTATTCGCTACACTTATGATGACCATTGGTGGGAGTGTCGGGGTTTTTATGGCTATTGCTGATTATGTATCACCACAGCCATACTACCAAAGCTACGAGGATTATAGACAAATGAAGCTAAATAATAAATTTGTTGGTGAGGAAGGCAACGGAACAACGGAACAAACAGAAATAGATGAAGAGCAAATTAGAGCGGAATACGAACGTGTCGTTGCAAATGAAAGAGATAAGGAAAAACAGCGCGGGCTTAATAGGTTAATTAAGAGCTTTGGCTGGATTATTATTCCTCTACCAGTGTTTGTTTATTACCAACGTAGATTATAAAAGGGTTTGAAACCAAGCTGCTTTTCATACGTTATATTGTCGTATACGGTCTTTAAACGGTAAATAAACAGAAGGGAGAGATATGTTCGTGCAAACAAAAGGTGACTGGCAGGGAGTATTGATTATTGAAGAAGGGGAGCTTGAAACAATAAAGGTAGGAGGATTTCAGATTGATCCAATCTTTCACTTTTTAGTGGGGAAAAGGATTATTCTGAATATAGAGGTAATAAAGGAAGACGATGAAACTGGTCAAGGACAGTTTTCGACGACAGGGAAACTAGAGCGACATGAAAAGAAACGAGTTCTTTTGTTAGACAATTACCCTTTCGTTCAAATCCTTAAAAGCTTTGAGAATAAAAAGGTAAACATTAAGGTAGAACTTGATCAATCCGTCCTTTCTTCACGTATGTATTAAAATATTATGAATTAGGCAGGGCGTCAAAGTACACTTCTAAACTATAGAGTATAACTTCATCTATGCCTGTTAGTTTGCCCCTTCAACTGTTCCTGTTGTTTCAACAGTTGAAGGGGTATTTTATTGTCTAACATACTGTGAGTGTTTAACATAATTTTTGATTAATATACTCTCAGCTGAACATTTCCTTGCTTGGTGATCATATCTAGAGTAGCGTTTGACTCCACTTCAGATGTGCGTTCAGCTTTCGTTTGATCTTCATTGATACTATTCCATAGCTCAGAAGGCTGAATATAGCCGTCTAACGCTCTAGCTAATATATTGAGGTTTACCTGTGGAGATAACCAAGCTGTTGTCGTACCATAATCATTTTGAACGCTTAGCTTTTCTTCTAATTGTTCAATATCTAAAGATAAATTGGCATGCTTCAGGATAACCTCTGCTTCAATATCACTAGGTAATTCTACATCAAAGTAGCCTATGAGATTATTACTAAAGTTTGAATGATTGGACAGTTCATGAAGAGAAATGTAAAGACTACTATCTTCTTTTCTCATTTGAATTAACTGATCTACCTTTTGCTGAGCATCCTCATAGTTTTGGCCAGTAACATGCCGCCAATCTGATCGAACACTAACCTGACCTGTGTTGTTTTCTTTATAAGCCACATTTACATGTCTTGCCTGACCCGTTATGATTATATAATCAACATCCGTTAGGTCGGAAATAGTTTCAGGCGATAGGCTGATGTGATAGCCATCTGATAGAACCTCTTCTTGTAAGTATTGCAATAGACCAGTTTCTTTTATTGAGTATATAAAAAGGCTGGCAAACGTAAACATGACAATAATAATAATACTTATAATGTCATAGCCTATGCGAGATTCCTCATCATTCTTCAGCTTTTTCAGATAGACTAAGATTTCTACACCCAATAAAATTAGCAATAGAGGCCACCAGGTAAATAAAAGGGATGAGAAAGAAATATTCATCCATTGATTGAGGAGAAGAAATAGACCAAGAGCAACAAATAGTAGGCCTGCACTAAAAGACCCTACACGATATTTACTTTTCATACTGATCTCCCCTTGTTACCTCTATAGTTTCTACATCATCTGCTTCCTGTTGCTGTTTAGATGGGTTTTTTTTCATATTTAATAGCCTAATACCAATAAAGACGAAGATAAAAGCTACGACAAAAGTACGAAGTTCGTGGAAATAGAACGTGTAAATGCCAAAATATCTTCCCAATATATAGACTACTCTTTCGGCCATAATAAAAAGCCCTGACCCAATGAGAAA
This sequence comes from Bacillus horti, assembly GCF_030813115.1. NCBI lineage: Bacteria > Bacillati > Bacillota > Bacilli > Caryophanales > Bacillaceae > Caldalkalibacillus > Caldalkalibacillus horti. The sequence goes on from NZ_JAUSTY010000020.1 coordinate 50,343, forward strand.
ATAAGCGATCCATTTATGACTGATAAGGAGCTTATTTAATAACGGAAGTGGATGATCTTCGAAAATACCATCCTGTATTAGCTGGTGGTGCTGAAGAGCATCGAACATACTGTAGAACCAGATGATCGGTAATATTATAGCAAAAGCTCCGATATTAGAAAGGGTAATAAATAGGATTAAACCACCAAATAATAACATGATCTGTAATCCGCGGTTCATTAACCCAAGGTATAAATGTCCAAGACCTGGTACAGCAGAGAAGCATATGGTAAGAAATTTACTTTTCATGATTACCTCCAATACAATGATTAGCGAAACATTTTGCTGATTTGTGAAACCCAATGACTTGTGGATTGTTTGATTTGTTCAAGCCATTCGGTTGAGTGAGTTGTTGCCACTTGATAATGCTCCGAATAGGAAAAAATATGATTAAATATACCTGCTTGGTAGAGTAGAAAAGCAATCGACGCTGCAAAGACATAATGAAACATAGCTGATTTGGTGAGGGTATGATGAGACTTTTGACGAACGATTTGCGGCGATTTCTTCAACGACTGCTTAGATGAAGCTTCGATCATAGTCATAATGTTTGCTGAAAGGTCTGGAGATTGCCCATACAAACTCTCGAGCTCTACATATGAATTTGACAAAGCCTGCTCGTATTTTTTTAAGCATGCAGGACAATTTGCTAGATGCTGCTCTAGCCTTTTATCATTGAAGTTAGATGACTCTTGGCGCACAAATTCTTCCCAATCGACCAAAGATTTATTACATTTCATGCTTTTGCTCCTCCTTCCATAAGCTTCTTAATCGATTCCTAGCCCGATAGAGTCTTGATTCTACCGTTTTTACCTCCACGTTTTCCAGAGAGGCAATTTCCTTATAGCTTAAATGCTCGTAGTAATATTGCTGAATGACAAGGCGATACGTTTCAGGAAGCTGGTTAATTAATTGTTCCATATACAGGCTAGATTCCTGCTCAACAATTTCCTTAAGCGGGTCATGATTCTCCAATGGTATCTGATCAATTACACCTTCATCAGGAACGAGATAGAGCTGCCTTTTCCTTTTATAATCAATCGTTTTATTTGTGGCTATACGCATCAGCCAAGTAGATAAAGCTGACTCCTCTCTAAAACGATGAATGGAGCGGTAAGCTGAAAGAAAAACCTCCTGAGTTAGATCCTCGGCTTCACTCCTTTGACCATGAAGCATTTTAATGATTGAGAAGTACACGAGCTTTTGATATTTTATAATGATTTCATTGAAGAGGTGGGCTTCGCCTTGCTGGATTTTATGAATTAATTCACGATCTTCAATCATATGCCCCCCTTTCTCCTCAACTATATAGACGTAGCTGTGTGGATGACCCCTGCATCTTTTTTTTATTTTTATCAAAGATGTTCATTTGCTTGCCAAACAAAACATTGATATAGTCAAAGTATATAGTGAATGTGTAGGAGTTGGGTCATGTTTTTTGCCTGGATTTTTTTGTTAGGAGTTGTGGCTTCCACGGTTGGAAGCTTAGTTGGATTAGGTGGAGGCGTATTCATAGTTCCGGTCTTGTTGTTTTTAAGACCTGTGGTCGATGAGCTTGCTACCATTACCCCGCAAATTGCTGTTGGTACTTCACTGGTAGTTGTTTGTTTTACAGCATTAGGATCAACACTGACTTATGCAAAACAGAAGAAGGTCGATTTTAGCAGTGGGCTTTTTTTCTTTTTGGCTTGTGGTCCTGGTTCGATGTTAGGGGCTTTTTTGAATAGAGGTTTAAATGAACAAGAGTTTCAATTATTCTTTGGCTTTATGATGCTTCTCATCCTTTACTTATTGATTAGAAACAAGAGGATTAAACCCAAAAATATTAACTGGCATGTTGAAAAAGAATATATAGATAGTAACGGAAAAAAGCATAGCTACGGCTATCATCGGTATATAGCTTTTTTTATTTGTTTTTTTATTGGAGTTGCCCAAGGTTTACTTGGCATTGGTGGGGGAGCATTATTAGTTCCAGCTCTTATTTTACTTTTTTGGTTCCCTGCTCATTTAGCCATAGCAACAACGATGTTTATTGTTCTACTAGCATCAATTGCTGGAAGTGTTAGTCACTTCTATTTGCAAAATATTGATTGGCTTCTGGTCCTAATATTAGCACCTGGTGCTCTATTAGGGGGGCAATTGGGAGCTTTTATTAGTAGCAGGTTATCTTCAACTAGGTTAACGGTTCTTCTCAAAGGGATGCTGCTTGTAATTGCCGTATTTTCAATATGGAAAGGCTTGTCTTCTTAGAAGCATCACCACTGTATTCATAGAAATGCTTACAATAGGAAATGCCCTACAAGGTACAGTATGCACCATGTAGGGCTGGACATCTAACAGCTATATCATTTTCGGTCATGCATGACCAATAAACAAGTGTCTTAAAATAAGATATTAAATTAAGCTACGCCGCCAAATAGTCCACCAGCACCAACGATAATCAATAAGACAAACAGGACAACGATCAGCGCGAAGCCGCCGCCATACCCACCGCCGTATCCGCCACCGTATCCTGGATATCTAGAATATCCGCCACATCCACAAGACATATGCTTCAATCTCCTTTCCGCTAGTTAGGACTAGTAAATACCACAGCTACATCCAATAATAATTAGAAGGATAAACAGCACTACTATTAAAGCGAAACCTCCAAAGTATCCTGACATTCCTGTATCCCCCTTTCCATCTTAGCTAATGTATCTTATGACAAGTTGCTGTAATCAGACAGGGTATACGTCTAGATGAAAGAAAAATGGTTATTCGCCTTTTCTGGAATGGTATGTATGCTTGCCTTGTCAGGCAGGAAGAGGAGAACATACTATATCTTACGATTAATGAAAGCGCATGACTCTTTCACAATCCTCCTTCATTTGAGTAGCCGTGATTCAGGGCTACTCTTTTTATATAGGACGATTAAAAAACTATACATATTGTGTTGCAAATAATTAAAATATTAAATATAATCAAATTAGTGGGATATACCCAGGCCTTCTTCTGCCAATCAAAAGCTAACAGCTTTCTTTCATTAACGAATAAATCGATTAGCATAATGATTTGATAATTGTTTCGGAATGTTGATAATAATTTGACAACATGTTTTTGAGATGGTAGTATATTTACAAATACTTAGTGGCAAATTAAGTATGGTTACAAAGCTGGATTGTGGATTTTGGTGAAAAGAAAGGCTTTAAAATTTAGGAGGTTTTTATTTATGCAACAAGGTACTGTAAAATGGTTTAATTCAGAAAAAGGTTACGGGTTTATTGAGGTAGAAGGTGGAAATGATGTGTTTGTACACTTTTCTGCAATCCAAGAAGAAGGATTTAAGACGTTAGAAGAAGGACAAAAGGTTCAATTCGAAATTGTTGATGGAGACCGTGGTCCTCAAGCGTCAAGTGTATCCAAAGTTTAATACTATTTATAAGGATAAATATTCAAACACATATGAAAAAATTAGCTTGACTCATCGATTGATGCAGTCAAGCTTTTTTGTTGAAGCTTATTTTAGTTTTCTACTTCTTCAATAGATACGGTCCCTTCTACAGAGCAATGAGGGCAGGAAATATAGTGCAAGCAGGACGAAACGGAAGAGGTGGCTTCTAAAGCCGGTTCAGTCATTTTGATATGATCTACTTCTCTATATGGGCTATATGGAGCATAATAGTCTGAAATTCTTCCATGATCAAGCATAAGAGTGTTGCACTGGGGACAGGGAATATGAATAGAAACCATACCGTTACAAGTGGGGCACATGGACATCCTTTTACCCCCTTTACATGATCTAAATTTCTAAAAAGCTTTTACCTGAGCATTAGGATGTAAAGATAGTGTTTACGAACGGGATAATGGTTATGCAAGAGTTAGGCTTTGCTTTCCTTTTTCTTTCGTGCTATGGTGAGTAGGAATACTTTTGAATAAACGGAGTGGACTTAATGGGTAAATATACATTAACAAAGCATTTTTGGATCTCTTGTGCACATCAGGTTATGGGAGCAGGTAAGTGCGAAAGGGTTCATGGACATAATTATAAAGTGACTTTTTGTGTACAGGGCACTGAGCTTGATGACAAGCAGATGCTTATTGATTTTAGAGAAGTTAAACACGCTATTGAAAAAAAATATGATCATCACTTGCTAAATGATTTTCCTGAATTTAATCTTGAGCTTGGAGGGGCTAACCCGTCCACAGAAAAAGTGGCTGAGGTTTTCTATACACAAATTAAGGAATTGTGTGTAGCTAAAACGAATCGCCCTTCTCTCCTTTGGGTAGAAGTACAGGAAACAAATGAAGCGTTTGCTCGTTATGAGGAGTAAGAACGAAAAAGAATAAAGGACATAAAAATGAAAAAGTGGCTATCTGCTCATATAGAGATAGCCACTTTCATATTGGATTGATTCATTTATCCTTATATGTTAAGTACCCCAAGGATCAGCTTGAGAAAAATGTTTCCATGAAACTAAACCATCCGAATATAGCGAATGAAACAAAGCTAAATCCTGCAGCGAGTAGGTTCTTTTCCTTTAGCGATCTTAATAAACCAAATAAGCTTAATAGGGCAATTAGAAACGTAACTATGATAAAGATCATCGCGCACAACCTCCTTACAGCTAGTATGTATCCTTGCGTATTATTTTACTCTTATTTATCCCATTTGTCGAGATGAAGCATATAAAAGGTAGTAGACATTTGAATTTTTTGTGAAGGAGGCAAAGAGGTTGCAGAGTACGATCATTAAGCTTAATGACAGTTATTATACCCAAGCCCTACTTTTATTAAAAGAAGAAGAGTTGTGGAATCTGATTCCTTATGATGCCTTTTTACGTTATGGCTTACAGCATCCTGAGCATGAATGGTTTGGGGAAGTTGAGCAAGGAAGTCTCGTAAGGCTATTATACAAAACAAAGCAGCTTATACATCTTGTTTCCCCTAAGCCTTTTCACTTGTCACGCTTATCAACGCTTATTCGGTCTTCAAAAGCTCCTATCATAATGCATGGAAAAAAGGAAACCGTAGAAGGTTTCCTGTTCGGAATGCGTAACCGCCGCCTAAAGAAAATGGATGATGCATTATTTGTCCAGCAATCTGTCCATACATCCCGTATTATAAGGTCAGTCCCAATAGATGCAAAGAACTCAGTTCATCTTCGTCCTGCTGAAGAAAAGGATTATCTCAATATCCTTGAGCTTTATAAGAAAAGTGATATCGATCATCTTGTTGACCCGGTTTTAATTCAGCAGCTGATTCAGCTAAAAAAAGTAAAAATTGCTGAAAAAATAAATCATTATGGACACAATTCTTCTTTTGACACTCGTTCTAACCCCAAGCTTCTAGGAACACTAATGTGTTTAAAGGAGTCCAAAAGATATGTGCTACTTGGGGGATTGCTTGTTCATCCAGAGTATAGACATCATGGCATTGCCTCTAAGCTAGGGCGCGACGTTATTTTAGACGCTAACTCTAGAGGCAAGAAGATCTGTTTTTATTATAATGATAAATCTCTAAAAAGATTTTATGAAAAAATTGAGCTAGAACCATTAGGCAGATGGGTTTCCTATGTTATTACCTCAAAAGCAACAACCTGAGGAATGGGCTCTTTGCTTTGATGATCATGATAGAAAATAATGGGTCCACTGCTTTTTAATGCTTTGCCTTGCTCAGCAAATCCAAGAATACCGTTAGCAGCTTCGGCAAGAGTTAGAACCGTTTTTTCTCCATTGGCTTGGACAAGCTGAACAGCTGTACTGTTTGGTAGAGGCTCAGCATGGTTCAAAAAAGGCTCAAATGGAATGCCATAAGATCCTGATGCTTCTCTTTCAGGCACTTCTGCACGCTCTCCAGATGCGAGGAATAGCTCAAGGTTTATTTTTCTCTTATCAAAGATCCATACGCTTGGATCTAGATTTATGGTGTATGCTGTGTTGCCTCTAATCGGCACAATAGTAGTACTCATAAAAACATCCTTTCTAGTAAAAGTTTCAAAATAGAAATGCATAGTGTGTTTTGATGGATTCATTATAAGCTTTTTTCTTGGTGATGTCATTTTGGTAGCTTACGTGTTTTAAATGATAAGTGTTCGGATATCAATTCATAAAGGAAGTTATCCAAAGGTGGGTGACCCTCTGAATAATTGAAAAACTGTCGGTCATCATAATAAAAATAAGGTTTGTAAGGGAGCTGAGCTTTCAAATGAATGTCCTGTTCACTCAAAATGAATCAGAGTTAAATGAAACTGAAATTCAAAGCATACTAGAAGATATGATTACGACGCATAAAGCCAAATGCTGCACAGGAAAAGTAGCGGATTACATCCCTGAGCTAGGAAAAGCTAATGAAAACCAGTTGGGTATTAGTATTTGTACGGTGCAGGGACAGCTTATCGAAGCTGGAGATGTGGATTCCCCCATTACTCTGCAAAGTATCTCTAAGGTCATAACGCTTGCTTTAGCGCTAATGGATCAGGGCGAACAGAAGGTTTTTGAGAAAATAGGAATGGAGCCTACCGGAGACCCGTTTAACTCCATTGTGAAGCTCGAAACGATTTCTCCAAACAAACCATTGAATCCTATGATTAACGCAGGAGCTATCGCGGTTACATCTCTGATTAAAGGGGCAGATGTGGAGGAGAAGCTAGAGCGGATTCTCTCTTTTATTAGAAAGCTAAGTGGTAATTCAAAAATAACTTATAATAAAAAAATGGCTCGATCTGAGGAAGAAACGGCTAATTTAAATCGAGCTCTTGCTTTTTTTATGAAAGAGCATGGCGTGATTGAAGGAGAGGTTGATCACATTCTAGAACTGTATTTTAAACATTGTGCTATTGAAGGCTGCTGCAAGGATCTGGCCCGTATCGGGGCTGTTTTAGCAAACAATGGAAAGGATTTGCAAACCGGCGAAACGATCATCCCTTTACATATAGCTCGAATTTGTAAAACATTTATGGTGACGTGTGGGATGTATAACGCATCTGGTGAATTTGCTATTCGTGTTGGTATACCAGCTAAAAGTGGTGTTTCAGGTGGCATACTAGCAGCCCTTCCTTTTAAGCTTGGGTTAGGGGTAATTGGTCCAGCCCTTGATGAACGTGGGAACAGTATTGCTGGAGTCGCCTTATTAGAGGAAATGTCTCAAAGATGGAATTTCAGTATTTTTTAAAGGGTGAACCCTTCTATTCCTTGCAATTTTCACTAATACGTCTTATTATTGAGAGTAGGACAGAAGGAACGGAGGGATATCGATTGTCAACAGAAACCTTGCTTGAATCTAATGAAAAAGCGTTAGCGTTGTTAAAGGCTGATGCAGATAAAATTTTGAAATTGATTGCTGTTCAAATGGAACATTTGACAATGCCTCAATGTCCTTTATATGAAGAAGTGCTAGATACCCAAATGTTTGGACTATCACGTGAAATAGATTTTGCCATCCGACTAGGACTTATATCAGAGGTTACTGGGAAGGGCATATTATCTGAATTAGAGCGCAAGCTTGCTGAATTACATGATAGGTTTGAGAATATTCAAGATCAGCAAAACCGTTCAGGTGAGTAAATTTCATACACTTCAAGATCATTGAGATTTAGACTGCCTTTGCTTATAGGGATATAAGCTTACTGGACCTTATGAGGTCCTTTTTTCATAGTTTGTAATTAAAACGATCAAAATGAGAAAGAGGAAATTGAATGGATTATATGGTCATTATTAGTTTATTTATTATTACTCTTCCCGTTGCTTCTATTATACATGAATGGGGGCATTTCATAGGTGCTAGGTTGCTCGGCGTGCAAGTGGAGCGAGTTCATATAGGAACAGGCGCACATTTTTTTAAATGGAAGCAAGGATCTACGGAATTCCAGTATAATTGGAACTGTTTTCTTGGGGGATATTATATTTTAGATAATGAAGAGTCTTATCCAAGATGGAAGAGAATGATAATTATTTTTGCAGGATCGACGACAAGCTTACTTGTTTATATAATCGCATTTTTAGTTGATTATTTTTTCATTACTGTTAATGGTACATTTTGGGGCAACTGGTTTTACATATTTATGGTGGTCAATGCCTATATGGGAGTGATACAGTTATTCCCCTTTCGAAAAGATGTTTCTCTTAAAGAGGCAGGTCATCCGTCTGACGGATTAAATTTGACTCGATTGATCGTGAATAAAAAGGGTGGTGGGAATAAATGAGAAAGTGCTTAATAACGGGATTTGAACCCTTTTTAGACCATCCGATTAATCCAACTGAAGAGATCGTTAAAGCTCTAAATGGACAGCAACTTGGGGAAGTACAGGTAATTGGAAAAATTCTTCCGGTCTCCTTTAAAGAAGCCGGTCAAAGGATCGTTACCTACATTAAGGAACTGCAGCCCGATATCGTTGTATGTTTGGGTCTATCTGCTGGTAGAACCTCTATATCTCCTGAACGAGTAGCCATTAACTGTATGGATGGAGCTAGGGATAATGATGGAACAAAGTGGGAGGATGAGAAAATTGCTCCTACTGGTCTAGCCGCGTATTTCTCCACATTACCTATCCGTACGATGGTTAATCAATTGCATGAAGCAAGGCTCCCAGGAAAAATATCGAACACCGCAGGGACTTATGTTTGTAATCATGTGATGTACAGTGTCTTACATCATTTAAGCACTCAAGGACTTGAACATATTCCTGCTGGTTTTATTCATGTTCCAGCCAGTCATGAGCTAAGTTTTCATCAGCCTAAATACCCCAGTATTTCAACGGTTGATTTAATTAAGGGTATACAGATTTGTATAGAAGCAATCTAAATTAAAGAAGAAAGGAAGATGATCAATGAAAAATACTGTATCTATTATTGAGCAAACAGAACAATATGGAGCTAGGAATTACCATCCCCTTCCTATTGTTATTTCTAAGGCAGAGGGTGTTTGGGTAGAGGATCCTGAAGGAAATAAATATATGGACATGCTTAGCGCATATTCTGCTTTAAATCAGGGTCACCGTCATCCAAAGGTGATTCAAGCCCTGAAGGATCAGGCGGATTTAGTAACATTGACATCTCGTGCCTTTCATAATGATCGTTTAGGCGAATTTTATCAAAGGCTGGCGCAGGTCACAGGAAAAGAAATGATTTTACCAATGAACACAGGAGCTGAAGCGGTAGAAACGGCAATCAAGACGGTAAGACGCTGGGCTTATGATATTAAACAAGTTCCTGAAAATCAAGCTGAGATTATTGTTTTTGAAGGGAACTTTCATGGGCGAACGGTTACGGTGACTTCGTTTTCATCAGAGGAGGAGTATAAGCGGGGGTTTGGACCATTCACTCCGGGCTTTAAGCTCTTACCTTATGGGGATATCGATGCTCTTAAGCAAGCGATAAATCCGAACACAGCTGCAATTTTGATAGAACCGATTCAAGGAGAAGCGGGTATTATTATCCCACCAGAGGGATTTTTAAAAGCGATTCGGGAGCTTTGCTTGGAGCACCAAATTTTGTTTGTTGCTGATGAAATTCAAACCGGGTTTGGACGAACAGGGAAGATGTTTGCCTCCGATTGGGAACAGGTTGTGCCAGATATCTATATAATGGGGAAGGCTTTAGGAGCAGGTGTGTTTCCAATATCAGCTATAGCGGCTAATCGTGATGTTCTTGGAGTATTTGAGCCAGGATCTCACGGCTCTACATTTGGCGGGAACCCGCTAGGCTGTGCCGTAGCGATTGCTGCTTTGGACGTTCTAAAGGAGGAGAGTTTGGTGGAGCGCTCCTTAGAGCTAGGTGAGTATTTCAAGGCTCAACTTAAGGAAATTAATAATCCAACGATTGTAGACGTTCGGGGTCGAGGGCTATTCATTGGTGTGGAACTGAAGGAAAAGGCTCGTCCATACGCTGAGAAACTGAAAGAAAAAGGGCTACTCTGTAAAGAAACGCATGAAACTATTATCAGATTTGCTCCACCTCTAACGATTTCGAAAGAGGATTTAGACTGGGCCATTGCAAAAATCAAAGAGGTACTAGCCGTATAGAGTGAACTGAAGCTTTATAAGAATAGCTGAATAAATGGGATACATTAGGAATAAGATGAGGAACAGCCATAACTTGGCTGTTCTTTTTTTGATCTAAGTTGTACGCTAGTTACGGATTTGGCTTAAGTGACAGCTATTAAGGAATAATCTTTGGGGAAAAATAAGTTTTTTATAAAAAGTAGTTTAGGTGAATCTTATTAGGGGTACGTACAATTTGTCCTGTTTTGTATATCCTCTAAGTTTCCCCTGGCAAGACCTCTTTTCTATAGATTGGTGAGGTGATGGTAATGATACAATTTCAACAAGTTTCCAAGGTTTTTGAGGACGGATTTCAAGCGCTCAAAAATATCAACTTTGAAGTGGAGGAAGGAGAGCTTCTCACCCTAATAGGTCCATCAGGCTGCGGAAAAACGACAACCATGAAAATGATTAATAGACTGATTGATCCTACCGAGGGTGAAATATTAATTGAAGGAGAAAACATCCTGCATAAAAATCCTGTTCAACTGAGAAGAGATATTGGTTATGTGATTCAACAGATCGGGCTGTTTCCACATATGACAATTGAAGAGAATATTTCAATTGTACCTAAGCTTAAAAAATGGCCACAGCAAAAGTATATGAAGAAGGTTGATGAGCTGTTGGATTTAGTTGGATTAGATCCAGAAATCTTTAAGAAAAGGTATCCTAGTGAGCTTTCAGGAGGTCAGCAACAGCGTATAGGAGTAATTCGTGCATTGGCTGGTGATCCACCGGTCATTTTAATGGATGAGCCCTTCAGTGCCCTGGATCCAATAAGTCGTGAACAGCTTCAGGATGAACTACTTCGATTGCAAAAGGAAATCAAAAAAACGATCGTGTTTGTTACTCATGATATGGATGAAGCGCTTAAAATCGCTAATCGTATGGCCCTGATGAAGGATGGTGAAATCATTCAATTAGATACTCCATCTACGATTCTTCAGTATCCAGCAACTAGCTTTGTTAGAGATTTTATAGGGAAAGAACGGATGATGCAGGCACAGCCTAAGGAACTACGGGCAGCGGATTTAATGCAACAAGATAAAGCTAGTGGAAATGAAGAAGCTTTACCTGCCGATTTTGTCCGAAGTGAGCAAAGCATTGAAGAGGTTGCTCAAAAATTTACTGAAGCTAATGTAGCGAGTCTACCTGTCTACAGGGAGAATAAACGAATAGGGCAGATAACGATGTCAAGCGTCATTCAATCTGTACTTAAGCTGCAAGCAAAAGGGAGGTAAGGTATGTTAGAGGCAATTGTCAGGCAGTATGAAATGTTTGTGGATCGCTGGGATATTGTTGTATTAGCGACTCAGGAGCATCTATATATGGTCATTGTGGCGATGGTTTTTGCTGTTGGGATATCTGTACCGTTAGGCATTGTCCTTTCCCGTTGGAACCGCTTTGCTGAACCGATTATCGGTGTGGCTGCCGTGGCTCAAACGATCCCAAGCTTAGCATTAGTCGGCATTATTATGATGTTTATTGGAATAGGAAAGCCTCCTGCTATTATGGCTTTGACTATCTATGCAATCTTACCGATTCTACGAAATACGTATACAGGCATTAAGGGAATAGAGCCTTCAGCTATTGAAGCTGGAAAGGGATTAGGGATGACCAATCTACAAATTTTATATAAAATCCAACTACCTCTGGCATTACCGGTCATTATGGCTGGAATACGGACAGCAACGGTTATTACAGTTGGGATTGCTACGTTAGCTACTTTTATCGGAGCAGGTGGGTTGGGTGATCCAATTATGCGAGGGATTGATACACGCAATAATTATTTAATTTTTATCGGAGTAATTCCTGCCGCATTATTGGCGATCATTCTGGATGTATTAATTAAAAAGATAGAGCATTGGGCTACACCACGAGGAGTACGTCAAAATACCTAAAGTGGTAAATCTAATAAAGAGGTGTCGAGAAAAAATGAAAATTAAAGGATTAAGTTTAATAATAATGATTTTACTTATAGGGCTCCTAGCAGCTGCATGTGGGCAGTCTAATTCTGGTGCTGATACAAGTCCAGAGAACACAGTTGTAGTATCGGGTAAGAAATTCACCGAGCAGGTTATCCTGGCTAACATGATCTCTATTCTACTAGAAGAGAGAACGGATATTAATGTGGTCAATCGTGCCGACCTAGGAGAAACAGATGTGCTGCATCAAGGAATGCTTGATGGAGATATTGATTTATATGTTGAATATACAGGGACAGGCTTCTCCATTGTTCTGAAGGAAGAATTAGACACGAATGATGCGCAGGAAATTTATAATCGCACAAAAAGTGGCTATGAAGAAAACTATAATTTCACCTGGTTAGAGCCATTTGATTTTGAAAACACCTACGCCATTTCCCTTCGTCCTGAGCTAGCTGAAGAGCTGGGTGTTGAAACGATGTCAGATTTAGCTGAGTATACTAACGAGCTGACATTTGGAGCACCACCAGCCTATTACGAAAGAGAAGATGGCTTCGATGGAATGAATGAAACGTATGAGTATTCATCATGGGCTGGATCGAATCAGATGGAATTTGGCTTAATGTATACGGCAGCAGCCAATGGAGAAGTTGATGTTATTTCTGGATTCACTACTGACGGGCAAATTACTAGATATAACTTGAAGGTGCTTGAAGATGACAAGAAGTTTTTCCCACCTTATGATGCTGCGCCAGTCGTCAGACAGGAAACGCTCGATCGTCATCCTGAAATAGCTGATATTTTAGCAGAGCTAGGCCCTTATTTAACGGCTGAAACGATGTCTGAGTTAAATGGCTTAGTTGATGAAGATGCGCAAAGAGAAGATCGTGTTGCTAGAGAATTTTTAGAGGAAAATGGGTTGATTGATTAACATAGTAAAAGGTCCTTTTAGGCTGTCATCATGACGGTTCTTAAGGACCTTTTATATTTTCACTTTATATTTCACTCTGCAAAGAATTGAGGTTTGTCTTACATTTTATAGAGTAGGAGCCTTATTCTTAGTAGAGGAATGTATTGATAAGGCTTCATTAATATCCTCTGGGTCAAAGGCAGCCAAAAACTTCTCCGTTGTGTTGTAATACAAACGATTAGCGTCTACAAAGCCGTTATTTTTCTTCAAAATTAATAAGGCAGCAATTTCGTAAAAGGGCACACCTGTCGCTTCACCATCATAAATAGACTGCTCCTGTAGATATTGATCGAAATAGCGAACATAGGTCACGTTAAGCCCTTTATTTTTTCCCTGATGCTCATAAACTACATCAGACTGGTTAAACAAATCCTCCAGAGTAGTGGATAGTTTTTTTTCGCATTCAAATCCAGAGCTGCTCAAAATTTTCATCAGTTTTCCTCCTTACATCTTCATGCTATAAATTTTATCATATTTTTGGCAAAAGACGAGTGATGAGATCGTGCTTTTCGTTCATTTAAAGGAACTTTTATTGCTAAGTGTGTGATATTTGTCATAAAAAAATTGAGAATACTCATAGTATTTGGTATACTATCGTTTAAGCATTGTTTTGAAATGGCTTAAGGATAGCGATTGTTGTGTAAGCGCTTTAAAATTTACTGATGTCACTAACTTTTTATAGTGATGTAAGGAAAAGAGATGTAAAAAATTTTATATTGTGTGCGGAGAGGAGTGTCACGTCGTGAAAGTAGAGAGCCTAACAACAGTAGCGGGAAGCTACAATTTAGCTAATTATCAAGAGACTAATACATCCTTTAATTGGGGAGATGTGGAGAAAAGTTTTTCTTGGTATGATACGGGAAAGATTAATGTAGCCTATGAGGCCATTGATCGACACGCTGAGGGAGCAAGAAAGCATAAAATAGCTCTTTATTACAGTGATGCTACTAGAGATGAAAGCTACAGCTTTCAGGATATGAAGGAAAAAACAAATCAAGCCGCTAATATGTTTAAGCATATAGGGATTGAAAAAGGAGAAAGAGTATTTATCTTTATGCCTCGTTCTCCAGAGTTGTATTTTGGATTACTAGGAGCAATTAAGGTAGGGGCGATTGTTGGTCCTCTGTTTGAAGCTTTTATGGAAGGTGCTGTCCGAGATCGTTTAGAAAATTCAGAGGCCAGTGTGATTATGACAACACCAGAGCTGCTTAGAAGAGTCCCTCTTCAAGATTTGCCAGCGTTAAAGCATGTAATTTTAGTAAATAATCAGGAGGTAGACTCTCAAGAGCTTGCTCAGGCGTTTCCAAATGTACAGTTTTACGATTTCAATAAAACAGTAAAGGAATACTCAACGAGCTTAGAGGTGGTTTGGGTAGACAAGGAAGACGGTCTGATACTTCATTATACCTCTGGCTCTACAGGTAAGCCTAAGGGTGTTTTGCATGTGCATTATGCGATGCTCCAGCATTATCAAACAGGAAAATGGGTGTTGGATCTGCAGGAGGATGATGTCTATTGGTGTACCGCTGATCCAGGCTGGGTTACGGGGACATCTTATGGCATATTTGGTCCTTGGCTGAATGGAGCCACAAACGTGGTCCGTGGAGGAAGATTTAGTCCCGAGGACTGGTATCAGACTATTGATAAGTACAAAGTAACCGTTTGGTACAGTGCTCCTACAGCGTTTAGGATGCTAATGGGAGCTGGTGATGACGTGGTTAAACAATATGATTTAAGCTCGCTACGTCATGTCCTAAGTGTTGGAGAGCCATTAAACCCTGAGGTAATACGCTGGGGTGTGCAGGTTTATAACAAGCGTATTCATGATACGTGGTGGATGACGGAGACAGGAGGAATGCTGATTTGTAATTACCCTTCCATGGAGATTAGACCTGGTTCTATGGGTAAGGTTTTCCCTGGTGTTGAAGCAACTATTCTTGACGATCAGGGACAGGAGCTACCTCCAAACCAAATGGGGAATCTAGCGATTAAGACGGGCTGGCCATCAATGATGCGAAAGATATGGAGAAACGATGAAAAATACAAGGAGTATTTTAAATGGGAAGGCTGGTATGTTTCAGGAGACTCCGCTTATGTAGATGAGGACGGTTATTTTTGGTTTCAGGGCCGGGTAGATGATGTGATCATGACAGCTGGAGAGAGAGTAGGTCCTTTTGAAGTAGAAAGCAAGCTAGTAGAGCACCCCGCCGTAGCAGAAGCAGGTGTGATTGGTAAGCCTGATCCTGTGCGCGGAGAAATTATTAAAGCTTTTGTAGCTTTGCGAAGAGGATATACAGCTTCGGAGGAATTGATTGAAGAGATCAGACAGTTTGTTAAAACTAATCTAGCGGCGCATGCTGCTCCGAGAGAGATAGAGTTCAAGGATAAGCTACCAAAGACGAGAAGTGGCAAAATCATGCGACGGGTATTAAAAGCCTGGGAATTAGATCTACCAACGGGTGATCTATCAACAATGGAAGACTAATAAAGGTTAAAGAAAGAAAAAGTAACTATTGAATATTGTCATTGTTGAGCAAAGGTGTAGGATGTAAAAAGTTGAGGAAGACATATGATTTATCTTAAGCTGACTTTTGTTTATTCGAAGTCAGCTTTTTGTATGGTGCCTAATTGTAGAAGTTTAATGGTAACACGTATTAGTAACATAACTAAATGTTCTACAACATACTTGACTTTACCAAAAAGTTTTATTAATGTATTAAGTGTACTACACTTAATAGAACACTTGAGTGAAGAAAAATGAAATGCTTCGTTCAAAACATAAGAACCTTGTTGGAGGTGAATCGTTTGAACTTTAATCTAAATCCTAGAAGTCATGTGCCTATTTGGGAGCAGATTGTTCATCAAATGAAAGAAATGGTGATGAAGGAGATTTTTAGCCCTCAGGATAAAATCCCTTCTGTTCGTGAGCTTTCCTCTCAGCTAGTGATTAACCCTAACACAGTAAGTAAGGCTTATCAAGAGCTTGAACGTCAGGGGGTTATTGAAACGATAAGAGGGAAGGGAACGTTTGTAGCTGAACGATCTGTGGAGGTACAATTCAGCGAACAGCAGGCTGAAAAATTAAGAGACGAGTTGAAGAGAACGATTATTGAAGCGTCATATATAGGAATAGAAAGTGATATGATCCTTCAATGGACGAAGGAATTACTCGATGAATTTGGAGGTGAGCCTAATGCTAAGCGTTGAGAATTTGAGCAAAAAAATAGAGAATCAACAGGTATTAGACCATGTATCCTTCACGATTAAGAAAGGATCTATTACAGCATTGCTCGGACGAAATGGAGTGGGGAAAACAACGTTATTACAGACGATAGTCGGGATTTTGGATGCAGATACAGGAAAAGTGCTGTATAACGATCAGAGCATTCAGGCTAACCCTGGTCTTAAACAGGATATTGTTTTTATTCCTGATTCTAATGCCCTGTTTAAAAATTACAGTGTTAAAGAAATCATAAGCTTTTATGATATGATTTATCCCAATTTTAATCAAAAGAAGCTTTTCGAATTGCTTAATAAGTTCAATCTACCTCAGCAGGGCATGTTTAGAAGCTTTTCAAAAGGAACAAGGGCTATGTTTTTTATCGCCGTATCTTTTTCTACTCAAGCTAAGGTCATTATTTTGGATGAGCCTACAAATGGATTAGATCCCATTATTAAAAAACAGATGCTACAGCATGTGATTGAAGAAGTGGCTGAAAACGATATCGCTTTGCTTTTATCTACTCATCACTTGAATGAGGTGGAGACGATTGCCGATCATGTTTTATTTATGAAAGAGGGCAGGATAGCAGAGCAGGTGTCACTTGAGGAATTAAACCAGAGGATGAAAAAAATACAAATTGCCTTTAAGGAGGTTCACTTGTTGCAAATTACGAACCTCAAAGGAGTTAAGCTATTACAGCAGTCCGGACGTGTGTTAACACTACTTCTTGCGCAAGATACTGCTAACGCCATGGAGATTTTAGAGAGCATGAATCCTATTTTATTAGAAGAGCTACCACTTACTCTTGAAGATTTATTTGTTCATACACTAGGGGGTGAGCTAGATGTGGTCTAAAGCATTGTGGTACAAAAATTATAAAGAAACAAAGCCTTATGCGTGGGGATTCTTGATTGTTTCGCTGTTAGTTCCCTTCCAATTTTATTCCGAGGAGACACGTTTAGCTGACTTTGCTGATAGAGGAATACTTATAGATGCAGTAAGCTTTGATTTTTTTACAGCAGCAGCTGTATTTCAATTGTTTGTTTTACTCGTGTTAGCTGTTAAGCTAATGGGCAGTGAGAGAAGCAACTATCACTATGCATTCAGTTTGTCTCTACCATTTAAAAGAGAGGATATTTTTCAGGCTAAGTGGATGTATGGATGTACGGTGATTGGTATAGGGGTTACGATAAGTGTTTTAATATCGTTGCTGATTTATAGTGGCGGAGACTTCTTAAAAGATTTAATCCCTTTGAGTATAATCTTTACTTATATGTTTTTAATCGTTTTGCTTTTACTTGCTTTTTATTCTTTTGCTTTAATGCTAGGCTATCTTACTGGCAATGCTGTATCTCAGTTTATTTTAACTGGAATTACCTCTATTCTGCCCGTTGGTTTTACCATGTTACTATTTGAGTTTCTAAGAATTCATGGAATAAACGCTCATATTTTTGACAGTAGATTTATTGATTCCTTTACGATGGTGAGTTTGCCTGTACAGTTAAGCATTATGTCAGTCTTATCTAGAATAGGGCAACAAATTGAAGGGAATTTAATTCTAGTTTGTGCATCTGCCTCAATAGGGTATATACTTATTACCTTCCTTGTCACTCGCTGGATCAGTAGGTATTCCAAAGCTGAGCATAATGGGAAAATTCTATTATACCAACCTCTTGTGAAGATCTTAAGAGTAGGAGTGTTTGTGTGTTTCTTTCTATTCGGAGGTTTGTTTGGTTCAGGATATTTCACAGCTGGAGGAGGCTTACTAGAGTACTATATAGGTGGAATTGTTTTTGCTCTATTAGCAACAATAATCTTGAATAAGCTTCTGAGAGTTAAGCCCGGTTTTAAGTTAAGTAGGAATTAAAATAAGCCTACTATGTAAATCACCTCCAATTGCTAAGTCATAATGAGGCTTCGACAATTGGAGGTGTTCATTATCATCTAGACTTTTTTAAACGTATACTCTCTTCACGCTCTTCTATAACATCTGATCGATCTCTTAAAGTATGCTTGTTAATCGTAAATTGGTCGGTAATGTTCTGATTAGAGCACCATTCCACTTCATTTAATTGACAGTGCTTCACACATTGAAGGACTACATCCTCCTGTAACGGTAGGTCGAAGCTAGTATATGGTGTTTGTTCAACTATTTCAAGATGCCGTTTCTGTAACAGGCTAGTCAGCTGAATATGGTCTATACCTAGCTGAGTAAGCCTATGGCTTTGATCTTCTAGGATGCGTATCGCACTAGAAAGCATTTTTATGGCACCTTGGAAGTTAGAACGTCGCTGATGATAAAGAGCAACGGCAATTTGGATCAATCCAACCCATGTGATATCCTTCATGCCTTCTTCCTTCCAGTATTCTTCAAGAACTTCATGACATTCAAAATAATCGCGATGAACGTGAAAGTGAATAAGGTATTCAATATAGGCTTTAGGGTACATAAAAACCTCCCTTGTGTATTAAGTATAGCCAATGTTTTAATTATAGCATGCCTACCCCCACGATTACGGATAAAGTTACGATATTCTTCAATAGCCTGTCATTTTATATACATAAATTACTTTTATATTGGGGCAGGAAAAAACGAACAAAACAAGAATATATTCTTTAAATATGCTTTTTAGAAGGAAGGTACTGCAATGGAAGAGCAGCAGCTTAGAAAAGGACAGCCAGATTTTATCATCTTAATTCTAACCTTTATTCTTACTGGAATAGGGCTTGTCATGGTGTATAGCTCAAGTCAGATACATGCTTACACGGGTTGGGGAGACAGCACTTATTTTATTAAGCAGCAGGTTCGAAACGGTATGCTCGGGCTTGTTGTTATGTTTGTTGTGATGAATATACCCTATCGAATATATAGAAAATTTATTCCGCTTATCCTACTTGGTCTCTTAGTTCTTATGACCTTGGTTTTTATCCCTGGATTAGGAGTGGAAGCTAAAGGTGCACAACGGTGGCTATATATTGGACCAATAAATTTGCAGCCATCGGAGCTTGTTAAAATAGGCTTGGTAATTTATCTAGCCTCCATTTATTCAAAAAAGCAAGAGTACATTAGTGACTTTAAAAGAGGGGTTGTACCCCCTCTAGTAGTTGTTGCGATCTTTTTTACTTTAATTCTTATGCAACGAGATTTAGGAACGGGAATGTCTGTTATCTTTTTTACCTTAGTGATGATTTTTTGCTCGGGTGCACAATTTAAGCATATTCTAGGCCTGGGTATATTGAGCGGAATTATTGGCAGTATTTTTATCTTTACACAGAGCTATCGGCTTGAACGCTTTACCTCGTTCTTAGATCCATGGAGTGATCCTCTAGGATCGGGTTTTCAACTGACACAATCCTTAATCGCTATTGGAAATGGTGGATTTTTAGGTAAAGGATTTGGCAACAGTATTCAAAAATACATGTATTTACCTGAAGCTCATACAGACTTTATTTTTGCTATTATTGCAGAGGAATTAGGGCTTCTAGGCATTAGTTTTATCTTACTTTGCTATGTCCTATTATTGTTGCGTGGGATAAGAGCAGCTGTTAGATGTCCAGACTCCTTTGGGACTCTGTTAGGTATCGGTATTGTGGCCATGATCGGTGTACAGGTACTCATTAATATTGCCGTTGTAAGTGGTCGTCTTCCGGTAACGGGGATTACACTTCCGTTCTTAAGCTACGGAGGAACCTCTTTAATCCTGACCTTATCTTCAATAGGAATTCTATTAAATGTTTCCAGATATGCTGTGGAAGAAGAGGTACCCAATCAGAGATCAGTGAATTGATTCCAAACGTATGTAGAATAAGTAAAGAGCGAGTTTGCGCGGCCGCGTTAAGCTCGCTTTTTTGTGAATGGATTTTATCAAGCTATACCTTGCAACTCTTGACACATATTACAATTTAATTTAAAATTATTTAATTGTCTTACAAATGAATAGGCGGATATAGACTAGGGTGGTGATTCCATGAGCAGTGGGAAAGAGCTTGAAGTAGGCATAAAATCAGTAAATCGAAAAACATTATCTCAGCAAGTGACAGATGAAATTATTGATTTACTTACGACAGGTCAATTAAAGCCAGGGGACCGTATCCCTTCTGAGCTAGAATTGATGGAAATGTGTAATGTGAGCAGACCTGTTATTCGCGAAGCATTGACATCGTTAGAGGTTTTAGGAATTGTAACTAGAAAGACTCGGAGTGGTACGTTTATTTCAGACAAGATAGGGAGCAAGCCATTTTCCATGATGCTGGCTTTAGCCGTGGGAGATATTCCTTCTATGATAGAAACGCGAGTAGCTTTAGAATTGGGTTTAGTCACTTTAGCTGCAGAGAAAATAACGGATGAGGATTTAGTCAAGCTTTGGCATACGATTGAAATTATGAGGGACCTACCTACTGAGGATTCAACGGAAGTGGACAAAGAGTTCCACAAAATTATTGCTCTAAGTGCAAAAAGCCCCCTTTTTGAAGGGATTATTGAGCCTCTACAGAGCTTTCATTCCAAAGTATTAGAACAAATTCCTTTAGATGATAGAAGCTTGGAGGAAACCTTAAATTATCATCTTGAGATTTATCATGCACTTGAGCAACGTGACCCCATCAAAGCATACACTAGCATGTACAAGCATCTTGATTTTGTGAGACGAAAAGCAATGAAGGCATGGGAAAGTAATCAGTAAATCTTTATAGATGATAATCCTATTAAAGAATAGCAGGTCGGATAAAAGGGCAGGTTCCTTTATTCGGCTTTTTTTTATAAATTAGCACATTCCTTGTCTTATTGATAATAGAACCATAACATGCTTTAAAATTTGGAATAAGTTAAATAGATATTGACTCGTTTATTTAATTGTCTTACAATAAAATTGTTCTAATTTTTAAAAATCAAATGAAAACGCATACAATTAATAATTATAAAAGCGGTGAAGGGATGGGAAACATGACGATTGTGAGAGAAGCGCCGAAGGGCATTTTAGGCTTTCCAACAGCACCCTATGATGAGCGAGGGAACATTGATGAGAACGCGTTAGGAGAAAATATTGATTTTTTAATTCGTGAAGGTCTTACTGCGATTTTCATCGCCTGCGGATCAGGAGAATTCCACGCTATAAACAATTATGAATACCAAAGAATGGTTGAAATTGCCGTCTCTGTCACTGGAGGAAGAGTTCCTGTTTATACAGGAGTGGGAGGAAACATTACCCATGCTGTTGAAAAAGTAAAACTATCTGAAGAGCTAGGTGCAGACGGGTATCTTATCCTACCACCTTACCTAATAGAAGGAGAACAAGAAGGACTATACAACTATTATAAAACAATAGTGGAATCCAGTAGTCTTAATGCCATCTTATATCAAAGAGACAACGCTATCCTACAGCTACCAGCTCTAGAGCGTTTAGTTCAGGAATATCCTCAAATTGTTGGGGTTAAAGATGGATACGGAGATATGGAGCTAAATTTAGAGATGATTCAATCCCTAGGAGATCGTCTGGAATGGTTAAATGGGATGCCTTTTGCCGAAATCACTATGCCAGCGTATGCCGGAATAGGGTTTTCTTCCTACTCCTCAGCTATCTCAAATTACTTACCACACCTGTCTCGTCAGTATTACCAAGCCATTTTATCTGGAGATCATGAGCTCGTAAGAAGAATCTATGTAGATGTTTTTCTGCCTATTAATCGTATACGTAAGTCACAAAAAGGCTATGCCATTTCCTTAATTAAAGCAGGAATGCGGATCAGAGGATTTAATGTGGCCAATACCGTTCGTCCTCCAGTTGTTCCGGTGTCCAAAGAGCATTATGAGGACCTTGAAAAAATTATTAATCTTGCCCTTGAAAAGTATCCATTACATCAAGAAGAGAGTACTCATTCATAAAAATTCTAACTCTGAAAAAAAGTATGATTTACTCAACAAATCATAGAGGAGGACTAATGGTGACACTAGAAAAAAAGGAGAACACCTATTTAAACTTTATCAGCGGAGCTTGGGTAGCGTCAGCAAAGGGAACAACGAAAGCCAGCTCAAACCCATTCAACCCCGAGGATATTGTTGGACATATTCAAATGTCAACAAGTGCTGATGTAGATCATGCTGTTTCCGCAGCCAAAGCGGCAAAAAAGTCATGGAAAAAGTTATCTGGACAAGAGAGAGGTCATTATTTATATAAAACAGCTGATATTTTAGAAAGTAGAATCGATGAAATCGCGGAGTGTATGACTCGTGAGATGGGGAAAACGCTACCTGAGGCCAAAGGGGAGACCGCAAGAGGAGTAGCTATTCTTCGCTATTATGTGGGTGAGGGAATGCGTAAAGTAGGGGATGTAATTCCATCAACTGACCCTAAGGCGTTAATGTTTACCACGCGTGTTCCATTAGGTGTGGTTGGGGTTATTTCACCTTGGAATTTTCCGGTAGCGATTCCTATTTGGAAAATTGCACCTGCGCTTATTTATGGAAATACAGTAGTCATTAAGCCTGCCTTTGAGACGTCGGTAACATGTGTCAAGGTGATACAATGCTTTGAAGAGGCAGGAATACCTGCAGGTGTATTGAATATGATTACTGGTGCCGGATCTGTGGTAGGTCAAGGACTAGCCGAGCATCAGGATGTAAATGCAATTACATTTACTGGGTCGAATGAGGTAGGAAAAAGAATCGGTCAGCAGGCCCTAGAGCGAGGGGCAAAATACCAGCTTGAAATGGGCGGAAAAAATCCTGTTATTGTGGCTACGGACGCAGATTTAGATCTTGCTGTTGAATCGACGATAAGCGGTGCATTTCGCTCAACTGGTCAAAAGTGTACAGCGACAAGTCGTGTTATTGTGCAAGGTGCTATTTACGATGAATTTAAAAACAAGCTTTTAGCTAAGGTAAAAGAAATTACGGTCGGGGATGGTCTACAAGAAGGAATATGGATGGGACCATGTGCAAGTGAAAACCAGTTGAACACCATTCTGTCATACATTGAGAAAGGTAAAGAGGAAGGGGCAACACTGCTTTCAGGTGGTAAACGTTTGACCAATGCTCCCTATGATAAAGGTTTTTTTGTTGAACCAACGATCTTTGAGCATGTTACATCAGATATGAGTATTGCACAGGAAGAGATTTTTGGACCAGTGATTGCCTTGCTACAAGTAGAGCATTTAGAGCAGGCTTTAGATCTGGCTAATGATGTTCAGTTTGGGCTAAGTGCTTCTATATTCACTAGAGATATTCAAAACATCCTCTCCTTTATTGAAGAAATGGATGCTGGACTTGTCCGTATTAATGCCGAAAGTGCCGGGGTTGAGCTACAGGCACCGTTCGGAGGTATGAAAAACTCAAGCTCACATTCACGGGAGCAAGGAGAGGCAGCAAAGGAGTTTTTTACAGCTATCAAGACCGTGTTTGTAAAGTAAAGTTTTCATCAAAGGAGCGAGCTGTATGTCTTTAGAAACGCACCAAAATGAAGTGCCTCGTTATATTAAAGTTAACGCTGAAGATAATGTGGCCATTATCGTGAATTCTGGAGGGCTTAAAGCAGGAGCAGAGTTTCCTTGTGGTTTAAAGCTAGTTGACGATGTTCCTCAAGGACATAAGCTGGCTTTAACAGATATTGAACAGAATGAGCAGATTATACGATACGGGGAAGTAATTGGCCATGCGTCAGTTTCAATCTTGAAAGGAAGCTGGGTGAAGGAATCCTACGTCATACTACCAACTCCCCCTGAGCTCGACACACTACCAATCGCAACCAAACATGTTGATCCCCTTCCTCCACTTGAAGGATACACTTTCGAGGGATATCGAAATCCAGATGGAAGTGCAGGGATTAAAAATATCCTTGGCATTTCAACAAGTGTCCAATGTGTGGTAGGTGTATTGAATTTCGCTGTAGAACAAATTAAGGAAAGGATCTTACCGAAATACCCAAACGTCGATGATGTAGTAGCTATTAATCATGCGTATGGCTGTGGAGTAGCCATTCAAGCTCCAGATGCTCAAATCCCCATTCGTACCCTGCAAAGCCTTGCTTTACACCCTAATCTGGGGGGAGAGGTTCTTGTCGTAGGTCTAGGTTGTGAGAAGCTACGTCCTGAGAGATTGGTTCCAGATGGACAAGAGAATCATATCCTTTCGTTGCAGGAGCAACAGGGCTTTGGTGAAATGGTTCAGAAAATCATGGACATGGCTGAGGAGCGTTTAAAGAGATTAAATAAAAGAGTACGTGTCACCTGTTCTGCTTCTGATTTAGTCATAGGGCTACAATGCGGTGGTAGCGATGCCTTCACAGGTGTTACCGCTAATCCAGCAGTAGGTTATGCGGCAGACCTATTTGTTAGAGCAGGAGCAACTGTGCTATTTTCCGAGGTGACAGAAGTACGTGATGCTGTTCATCTATTAACGCCTCGTGCTGTTAATAATCAAGTGGGTCAAGCCTTGATCAGCGAAATGGAATGGTATGATAATTATTTGAAGAAAGGAGAGTCTGACCGTAGTGCTAATCCTTCACCAGGCAATAAAAAGGGGGGATTGGTCAATGTGGTAGAAAAATCTCTTGGCTCTATCGTCAAGTCTGGTAGTAGCCTGATCTCCGGTGTTCTGTCCCCTGGAGAAAGAGCTATTCAAAAAGGCTTGCTTTTTGCCTCAACACCTGCAAGTGATTTTGTTTGTGGAACACTCCAGCTTGCATCTGGTATGCACCTTCAGGTTTTTACTACTGGTAGAGGTACTCCTTACGGATTAGCGATGGCTCCAGTTATCAAAGTATCAACACGAACTGATCTAAAGGAGCAATGGAGTGATTTAATAGACATTAATGCTGGAAGTATTGCGACTGGTGAGGCAACTATTGAACAGGTTGGTTGGGAGCTCTTTCATTTTATCTTAGACGTGGCCAGTGGTCGAAAACAAACATGGGCAGAGGCATGGAAGCTGAACAACGATCTAAGCTTATTTAATCCCGCACCAATAACTTAGTTTATCTCAAGTCAAATGAAAGTTTTACCAGAGTTAGAGCCAACTTAAACGTTAGGCTCTTTTTCTTTGATTATTTTACTTGCTATAATGGGATAAATTTGGTAGTAATTTTTGTAAGAACATTATGAAAAGGGAGATGATTCTATGAGACGGGCTATTTATGCTTAGGTGGATGCTGTTGCCGTTCTCGAGTAAATTTAAATTAGGAGGAAATTATAATGAAATCATTATTTAGTAGAATTAATGCTGTCTATCTACCTGTCACACAATTGGAGCACTCAATAAAGTGGTATGAGGATGTTTTAGGGTTTGAGCTAGAGCACGTTTGGGAAAATGATAGAGAAAGAGGAGCCTTTTTTAAAATATATCGTGGGGATGCTCAGTTAGGTTTAGTACAATCTATGGTGACAAATAACGAATTTAAGAGCAGCAAATACATAAATGCTTCTTTAGGAACAGCAGCTTTTAATCTATATTGTGTGGATGCCAAATATACATATGAGCAATTGAAAGAAAAGGGTGCTCACCTTACCACATTTAGAGAGGAGGAGCCGACTCACTGTTTTGTTGTCATTGATCCTGATGACAACTATCTTGGTGTGGTGCAGGAAGTGAACCTTGCGGAAAATGTATATTATGGAATATATGAAGAAATCTATCCTCGATTAAGAGAGATGGAATTATTTGATGGTGTTGCTGCTAAATTTTTGCCTGTACATGATATAGAAGCCGCCATAGATTGGTACACGAACTTCTTTCAAATGGGACTTATAGATCATTGGAAGCTCGGGGCAGATTTAAAGCTTGAATCTAAATCAGGCTGGTTAGGTCTTGTTTCACTTGAGGATAGTGAGCCGATACGTTATACGAATTCAAATGACTTGACTCCATTCGTTGGTATAGAATCTCCTGCATTAGACGAAGCTTATCAGTGGCTAAAAGAAAAGGGAGTGAAAGTTACTCAAATAAGTGATCAAGCTCCCAAGCACTTTGACTTAGAGGATTTAACCGGCAATGTGATACGAGTTACTGAGGCTTGATCTAGCCAATGAACATTTACTCCAAGTATGCTATAATTAATTCAATTTTACATTTATTAAAGCCTATCATAGAGGGAGGGTAACACGGAGATATGAATGAAGTCCAAACATTTTCAAAAGTATTAGTGGCGAATCGTGGAGAGATAGCGATTCGTATCTTTCGTGCATGTACTGAGCTAAATATCCGTACAGTGGCTATATATTCCGAAGAGGATGAAACGAGCCTACATCGATTTAAAGCGGATGAAGCTTATTTGGTAGGCAGAGGAAAAAAACCAATTGAGGCCTATTTAGATATTGAAGGTATCATTGAAATTGCTAAGCGTAATGAAGTTGAGGCAATCCATCCTGGTTATGGGTTTTTGTCTGAAAATTCAACCTTTGCGAAAAGGTGTAAGGAAGAAAACATAACGTTCATTGGTCCGGATGAGACACTTTTAAATAAATTCGGAGACAAGGTGGAGGCTAGAAAACAAGCCTTAGAAGCGGGCCTTCCAGTCATACCAGGGACGGATGAGCCTGTAGATTCGTACCAAGAGGTTGTATTATTTGCCAAGCAGTATGGTTATCCCTTTATCATAAAAGCCGCTTCTGGTGGTGGTGGACGTGGGATGAGAATTGTACGTTCTCGTGATGAGTTGGAGGAAGCATTTGGAAGAGCTAAGTCTGAAGCACACGCTTCCTTTGGAAATGCTGCTGTATATGTGGAGAAGTATATTGAAAACCCTAAGCATATTGAAGTTCAAGTGGTTGGAGATACACATGGACATATTCTTCATTTATTTGAACGCGATTGCTCTGTTCAAAGGAGATATCAGAAGGTTGTGGAGGTTGCCCCTAGCGTTTCTTTAAGTGAGGAGCTAAGAGAGCAGATCTGTGAAGCTGCTGTACAATTAATGAAGCATGTGCAATATGTAAATGCCGGTACGGTGGAGTTTTTAGTCACTAAGGATGAGTTTTATTTTATTGAAGTTAACCCACGGATACAGGTTGAACATACTATTACAGAGCTTATTACAGGTTATGATATTGTCCAGACTCAGATCTTAATTTCAAGTGGCTATGAGTTACATGGTGATGCTATTGGGCTCCCCACACAGGATAAATTGGATTGGCGTGGGTATGCCATCCAATGTCGTGTAACCACAGAGGACCCTGCTAATTCCTTTATGCCTGATACAGGGAAAATTCTTGCCTATCGGACAGGCGGTGGGTTTGGAACGCGTTTAGATGCAGGAAATGGCTTTGCTGGGGCTGTCATTTCTCCACATTATGACTCTTTACTCGTTAAATTATCGACCTGGGCGATGTCCTATGACCAAGCGGCCAAAAAAATGCTACGCAACCTGAAAGAGCTCCGTATCAGGGGAGTTAAAACAAATATTCCTTTTCTTGAAAATGTGATTCAGCACGAAAACTTTTTGAGTGGAAAGTATGATACATCATTTGTTGATGAGACGACATCCCTATTTGAATTCCAGAAGAAGCGTGATAGAGGAACAAAAATGCTTCAATTTATAGGGAATACGATCGTCAATGGCTACCCCGGGCTAGAGCATCAGAAGAAGCCAGCCTTAAAGCCACCACGGAAGCCTATGATTCCTTATCAGCAATCTGTTTCAGATGGAACAAAGCAGATATTAGACCAACAAGGTCCTGAAGGTCTAGTTAACTGGATTAAGGAACAAAAGCAGGTACTTCTAACAGATACAACATTCCGCGATGCTCATCAATCGCTTTATGCTACTCGTTTTAGAACGTATGATTTAGCACAAATAGCAGAGGCTACAAGTCTTTATGGAGCTGACCTGTTCTCCCTTGAAATGTGGGGAGGGGCTACATTTGATGTGAGCATGAGATTTTTGAAGGAGGATCCTTGGGAGAGGCTTGATACATTAAGACAACGTATTCCTAATGTTCTTTTTCAAATGCTGTTACGTGGAGCGAATGCGGTAGGGTATAAAAACTACCCTGACCAAGTGATTAAAGAATTCGTAAAGGAATCTGCTGCTCATGGAATTGATGTATTCCGTATTTTTGATAGCTTGAACTGGATAGAAGGAATGAGGCTGGCTATTGAAGCTGTTCGAGAGGCAGGGAAGCTTGCTGAAGCGTCAATTTGCTATACAGGTGATATTCATGATTCATCACGTTCAAAATACAATCTACAGTATTATGTCAACATGGCTAAAGAGCTTGAGCAAGCAGGAGCCCATATATTAGCGATTAAGGACATGGCTGGACTGCTTAAGCCTTATGCGGCCTATGAGCTTATTTCAGCGTTAAAGAATCATACAGATCTTCCAATCCATTTACACACGCATGATACTAGTGGAAATGGGATAGCGATGTATCTGAAAGCAGTTGAGGCAGGGGTTGATATTGTCGATGTGGCGATAAGCTCCTTGTCAGGATTAACCTCACAGCCTAGCTTAAATGCTTTGCTTGCTAGTATAGGGCCAGATAAAAGGAGTTCAGGTTTAAAGCTAGATGAAATGGAGCGTCTCAGTCAATATTGGGAGGATGTTAACCAGTATTACTCTGGATTTCATTCCGGCATGAGTTCTAGTAGCACGGAGGTTTATCAGCATGAAATGCCTGGTGGACAATATAGCAATCTTCAACAGCAGGCTAAAGCTGTTGGCTTAGCCTCACGCTGGGAGGAAGTAAAGAAGATGTACCAAACGGTTAACTTTATGTTCGGAGATATTGTAAAGGTTACGCCTTCCTCCAAAGTGGTTGGAGATATGACTTTGTTTATGGTGCAAAATAATTTGACGGAGGAGGATATTTATGAGCAAGGTTCTTCCTTAAGCTTTCCAGACTCCGTGGTGGAGCTATTTCAAGGTTATCTAGGGCAACCACATGGAGGCTTCCCTGAGAAGCTCCAAAAGATTATTTTAAATGGCAGAGACGCAATCACATGTAGACCAGGAGAGCTATTAGAGCCTGTTAACCTAGAGGAAACTAAGAAAATGCTTGAAAAGAAATATGAGCGAGATATGAAAGAGCACGAGGTACTGTCCTATCTTTTGTATCCTCAGGTTTTTGAGGAGTACCAAGAACATTATGCTACGTATGCAGATGTTTCAGTTATTGAAACGCCAACCTTTTTCTATGGTTTAAAGCTAGGGGAAGAGATTGCTGTAGAGATGGAGCAGGGGAAAACACTAATTATTAAATTAGTATCTGTTGGACAGCGGCAGGCAGATGGAACAAAAATCATATACTTTGAGCTCAACGGTCAGCCACGAGAGGTTACAATTGTCGATCAAAGTGCGCCACAGGATACAGCAGTGAAGCAAAAGGCGGAAAAAGGCAACCCTAATCATATTGGAGCAACTATGCCAGGAACGGTCGTGAACGTGCTCATTCAAGAAGGGGATACAGTTAAAAAAGGTGAGCATTTAATGGTAACAGAAGCCATGAAAATGGAAACAACTGTTCAAGCTCCGAAGGATGGGAAAGTTAGTCGTGTACTGGTTAAAGAGAGGGAAAGTATTACGACAGGAGAGCTTTTGATTATTCTGGAATAATGCTAGAATTGAATGAGAATATAGATAAAATGTATAGCAAATGATTTCATGAACGAAACTTGGTATGTAATGAAGTGTAGGAGGTCCAGATGGGCATTATATATGGTGTAGCTGCGGTGGGATTTATTCTCTTTCTGCTTGTTTTAACCCGAACGGTAAGCTGGAGTTCTCAATCTGAGTGGACCAGTCTAGAAGGGGCAGAGGGAGAGCATGGAGAAGTTCGCCAGTGGGCTGCCATGCTAGAAGGAAAGCAGATTCAAACACGAGTAGAGTTAAAAAGAAAAATGACAACCCTGCGACTGCTATACTCAAATAAGGATGAAGCCATGATTAAGGTTCGTCTAGCTGATCATCAGAAAGCAAAAGAATTATTTCAAGTGTATCAGCAACAACAGGAAAATAAAGCTAGCCATTAACTCTTTACAAAAATCCCCCAATCACTTTAAGTCTAAAAAGTGTATTGGGGGATTTTTTAACAGATGAGAAAGTATAAAATTTGAAGTAAACATGGTATCAAATTTTATCAGGTGGAGGGACGATTTGGTCCACTAAGCTTTTTATCGGTAGTAGTCACAGTACGATCATGGCCTCTTTTATTTTGATTTTCTTGTTGAATCTGTTCTTTGGAAGAATTGTTGTTTGCCTTGGACATGCTATCATCTCCTTTACTTTTTTAATTAATACTATTTAGGCTCGCTTTGGAGAGATGGCCCTCCTATTACTATGTACATTTTTAATAAATTTAAAAGGATATTAGGGAAATTTGTCGAATATAATACGTAACCTAAAAAACATCACTGTGGAACATGTATTTTTTATTCAAAAAGGGTATACCAGTAGTATAGAGCTGATATGTATAATTATACGGTGTAAGCGCTTTAAATTCTTGCTTTTCAGTGGGAAAGAAGCATAAAATAAGAGTAATAAAGTAAATGTCTGAAAATGTTGTTGCTTTTCTGAGTACGACGTAAGTTTAAGAAGAAAGGTGGTAAGCAGCATGAATGAGTGGAAGGGACATGGAATGATTAGAATTGCTGACGAAGTGGTAGCCGTTATTGCTCGAATTGCTACGCTAGAAACGGAAGGAATTGTAGGTATGTCTGGAGGGATAGCGGAAGGGATTGCTAAAAGAGTGAGTGGTAAATCCGTTCAAAAGGGAGTTCAGGTTACAATTGATGAGGATCGAGCGTATATTGATTTAAGGGTATCTGTAAGCTTTGGGCAAAGGATTGACAGAATCTGCAAGGAAGCACAAAGAAACGTTAAGGACATGGTTGAAAACATGACTGGTATTGAGGTGCAGGTTGTCAATGTACGAGTTGAAAGTGTTGATGTATCGCAGGCTAAGCAATCTTCTGTTAAGCTTGAAGCCGTTTATCTTTAACAAAAATACAGATGATCCACTAGCTAAGATGTCTTAGTTATGAAATTATATAACAGACTAGATAGAATATAGCAAAAGAAAAAGTGAGGTCTAAAGAACCTCACTTTTTCTTTTGCTCTTTTTTAAATCATTTCCTGCTCTACCGTTCAGGTAGAACATAAGTCAAATTAAATAGATGAGCTTAATGTAGATAGGACTTTTTTAGCATGGTCTAAAATATGCTTAGGAAAATCATACTCATAGTCCATACCATGTGGATGTGTGTATCTTCCGATGTATGGAGTTCCTAGTTTAAGCATACTGTCTCTGTGTCCATCATCATGCACCTGCCCTTTAATTGACTCAGCTGGGACACGCAGATAATATCTTTCTTTCGTTTGTCTATCATCATACTTTAAATCATAAGTTGCTTTGCTGTAATCCCAAGCCCAACGAACAAAACCTAATTCCTCTGTAGCGTGATCCAACTCAAGCAATGTGGCCTCTTTAGCTTCTAATCCTGTTCCTTCTATTTTCATATTACGATTGCCTCCTTTGCCCAAAAGGTCCATGTTCAACATCTTCATAACATATTAATAATAGTAAAAAAAAAGCTTCGTTGCAATTAAATTCACGTATTTTTATGATTTAGACACAAAAATATGAATAAATTACCAGTTATCCTTAAGTAAGGAAAACTCCTTCTTAACACATTCTATAAAAGAAGGAGGAATTGATTATGAACACACGTATACAAAAACTTCTGTTAAGTATGGTTATTTTTTGCCTGATAGGCTTAGTGTATCCAATCTCTAGTTTAGCACAAACTTCTACAACTTACACGGTTCAGCCTGGGGACTCATTATGGAAGATCTCAGTCCGCTATCAGATCGGCTTGACCGAAATTATTGAGGCAAATCCCCAAATACAAAATCCAGATTTGATTTATCCTCAACAAAAAGTAAATATTCCCGTTATTGATCGTATTAAAGCCATAGAGCATGATGTGATCCAACTTTGTAATCAAGAACGGGCTAAGCACGGACTTGCTCCATTAAGAGCTGATTGGGAGCTCTCAAGAGTGGCAAGGCACAAATCGCAGGATATGAGGGATAAGGGTTATTTCTCTCATCAATCTCCAACGTATGGGTCACCTTTTGATATGATGAGGGCTTACGGTATTACGTATAGAGCTGCTGGGGAAAACATAGCAATGGGTCAAAGAACAGCACAACAGGTTGTTCAGGGCTGGATGAACAGTCAGGGACACAGGCAGAATATTTTGAGCCAAAATTACACGCATATAGGTGTTGGATTTGTGGAAGGTAGCTCTGGTCCTTATTGGACACAGTTGTTTTTAAGCAAATAGCAGTCACATACTGGGCTCACTATTCATAACACGGTTCTATTGAAGTGTAGATTAACATATTTAAGTAAATTCTATGTAAGAAATAGTAGGAGGTATTAATCATGCAAACATTAAGCGATATTCTGACAAGAGATGTGAAAAGCTGTATAGCAGAGGATAACATTTACGAAGCAGCCGTTAAAATGAAATCGTGGGATATTGGAGCGATACCAGTAGTTTCTAACGGTCAACTGATAGGTATTGTAACGGATAGAGATCTAGTGATTCGAGCCATGGCAGAAAAAAGACCTAATTCCACACAAATTACTGAGATTATGAGTCATGAACTAATAACAGCAACACCAGATATGAGTGTTGATGAAGCGGCACAGTTAATGTCTCAAAATCAAATTCGGCGCTTGCCAATAGTAGAAGGCTCAAAGCTCGTGGGAATGTGTGCCCTGAAGGATTTAGCTGTAAGGAAAAGTTATGATGAAGAAGCTGAAGAAGCTTTGTCTCACATATCAGAGGATAAAGCAGGTCATCAGCATCCTACTGCTCATTAAATAATAGTAAATTCCATAGCTAATTTGAAAAGAACAAGTACACCGTAGAAAGCTGTTTATTAAATCGGCCAATACGGTGTTTTTTTGTTTGGATATAAGAAGCTGAATATCCTGCGTAAAGACATGAAAGCTAGTCCAATCAGGGAAGAAAATAAACTACAATAGAGAGTCGAGCATAAATGACAAAATCAGACGAATGTTTATGATATGCTTAAAGAAGGCATAATCATGTTTAAGAGCAGTAGGGAGGTACGATAGTTGTGAGAGGTTGGAAGTGGCTGTTAATCGGAATGCTCCTAGCATCAGGCCTTCATATTTATATATTTGGTTGGAATTCCTGGACAGATGCTATTCAAAATAAGTGGATTGAATTACGTTCGGATGAGCCTACTTCCTTAGTGGAAATAGATCGGTACATGCCTGATGATTCTTCTCAAGCAAACGATACAATGCAAGCTAGGCATAGCTTTGTAGAAGAGGATCAACAGTTGTTTTTAGAGGAGGATGGAGAAGAATCAAAAAGTGTTTATCTAGGTATGAAGGAGCAAGAAATACTAAATACCTTAGGTGAACCTCAGCGTGAGGAGCCTAGTGCTTATGGCTACACGTGGTGGGTATATAATGATGATTGGGAAACTTACATTCAGGTTGGAGTAAAGAATGGTGAGTTAGTTACCTTATATACGAATGCACCTAAATGGTCCTGGAATGAACTATCACCTGGCCTTAATAGTGAACAATGGGAAGAAGCTTGGGAGCAAAGGGAGAGTGTCTCTTTTAACCATAAGCTAGGTTATTACACCTTCGATTTAACGTCTACTGATATAGAAGAGAGGCCTTTAAGCATAGTTGGTGACACCGCTATCCAGTTATATATAGACATTCATAACAATCAGCAAATATCTGCTATACGATTGATGGATACAGAAACTCTTTTGTTACATCGTCCGTATGCCCTAAAGTATATTGGGCAGCTTCCAGAAGCACCTTCTCCTTCTGAGCAGGAGTGGAAGGATATAGAGCAAGCGAGCGAAAGGCAAATTTTTGATATCATTAATATTACTAGGGTTTGGTATGATTTAGATCCTTTCGAGTGGCATGGAGAAGCGGCGGAGGTGGCTAGAGGGCATAGTTCGGATATGGGAGTGAATGATTATTTTGATCATGTTTCACCTACCTTTGGTGACTTGGGTGATCGACTTCAAAGAGCGAATGTTGCGTATAGTAGTGCGGGAGAAAATATTGCTTGGAATTACGTTGATGGACCAGATGCTCATCAGGGGTGGTTAAATAGCTTAGGTCACAGGAAAAATGTGATGGAGGAGCAATTTACACATTTGGGTGTTGGTGTGATTGAAAAGCATTTCACACAAAACTTTTTGCGTCCTTAAAGCAGGTGCTAAGCATGTCTAAAATTTGTTATTTATAAAGCCTTTAAAGTCTTCGACGCCACTTTACACGGGTGGTGTCGAAGACTTTTTTACAGTCTAAGAATTTATAATTATAATTTATAAGTTCAGAGGTAGATAGTATAAGAAAAACTAAGGCTTTCGCCAGGGCTTGGCGACAAGCTAAGTTTTTCTAAGAAATTTATCGAGTGTTTCATATGGATGATCTTGTGTTATGTGGTTGTCTCACGAATGATCTGTTTGGCTTTGTTTGGAGATCCTGTAAATATCCCATCTACTTGATAGCGTAAGCATTTTTTAAGCTCATGTTTCCTTTGGATAACGTAGGGGTAGATACGATAGCCCATATTTTTAAGCAGAGTCACTTCATGGTCTAACAAAGAAATATGAGGGTGAATGGAATCAAGGTGGAGATAGTCCCATTCACTTTGCTCTAGCAACGGAAGTAAAGTACTCCAGCATAAGTAGCCTGTGCGGATTGTAGGGTGAATCTTCCTACAGATTTCGAGGCTTTCTCTTCTAAAGGAAGAAAGAACAGCTTTTTTTTCAAGGTTATGTTGGTTTAGTATTCGTATGACTTTCTCCTCCATACCCTTATAGGGTAAGAGGTTATTTTTCAACTCAATATGCAGTTCTAGAGAATAAGGCTTTACCCACTCCAAAACCTCTTCTAGCAGAGGGACTGTCGTCCCTTTATACTTTTTATTAAACCAGCTTCCAGCATCAAGCTTTTTGATTTGAGCAGACGTTGTATTGAAAACAAAACCTTTCCCGTTCGTTGTCCGATTTAACCACTCATCATGAATGACGACTAGCTCTTGGTCCTTTGTTAACTGAACATCTATCTCAATTCCGTCAACATGATCTTGAATAGCACGCCGAATAGCTGGATACGTATTCTCTGGAGCTACTTGAGATGATCCTCGGTGAGCAATGACTTTCATTTTCGCTCCTCCTTAAACTGATCAGATATAAATA
This sequence comes from Bacillus horti, assembly GCF_030813115.1. Taxonomy (NCBI): domain Bacteria; kingdom Bacillati; phylum Bacillota; class Bacilli; order Caryophanales; family Bacillaceae; genus Caldalkalibacillus; species Caldalkalibacillus horti. Next base: position 85,723 of record NZ_JAUSTY010000020.1, read on the forward strand.
GTTTATGGAACATCTAGTTGACGCGTTCCATACTATGAAGGAAGAGCTTAAAAGCGCTGCACATGATTTATTATAGATATAATACATCGCCACACTAAAGAGATCCGACAATATGTAAGGGGGTGTTTCTTCATTGAGCGCTAAATTATCAAAATTATTTCAGGACCTGAAGCAGAGTATCGTCTCTATTGAAGGAGTAAAGGAAAAAAGGATGCTGGGAAGAAGAGGATTATCTCCGTTTTCTCCTCCCCAGGTTGTCGATGAAAAGAAGATTAGCTATGGAAGTGGAGTCATTATTCATCCTAAAGGACACATTCTTACTTGCCATCATGTGGTTGATGGAATGAACATGATTCGAATAAAATTAGGTTCAGAGCAGCAGCTTTACCAAGGAAAAGTAGTCTTGGAGTATCCAGAAAAAGATATTGCAATTGTCGAGATTCAAGCAAAAGAGCGCTTTAAGGAGGTCAAATTCGGATCTTCTAAAAAGGCCACAGTTGGAGAAAATGTATTTGCCATAGGCAACCCCTTTGGCTTTGATTACACACTTACAACGGGAATCATAAGCGGAAAAAATAGACAAATATCCACCGAGGAGCATGAGTATAATTTTGTATTGCAAACGAACACAGCTCTAAATCCCGGTAATAGTGGTGGACCACTTTTTAATTCAAAGGGAAGGGTAATCGGAATTAACGCTGTCATCATACCTAATTTTCAAAATATGGGCTTTGCTATTCCGACAGAAGAGATTTTACCTCATATCAAAAAGTATACCCTTTCTCCTCCGAAGAAAAAGTCTACAAAAACAGGCACGTAATTTTTGAACCTAAATATTCATTATTTAGAAATAAATGGTGAATCATAACTTTGAAGCCGTGTGCTGCCTCCAGCATACGGTTTCTTATTAAAGTGGGGTCACTGTCGGTGTAATCCCCTGAATTTTGTGATGGAGCGAAAAATATGCTTTAATGATACTATCTATCCTATTTAAACCTGACCCACTCTATTCTTATTGGTAAAGTGGTATAAGGAATACGGTAGACAAGTGTAGGATAGGTGAAGGCTTGAGTGACGAAAGCGTCTGGGGCAGGCTTTATTTCCTTTGCTTTTACTAAAATAAAGGAATTTACTGGACCAGCTTGCTCAGTTATATCTACGACCTCAATTGCGTATCCACCTGTTCTTCTTTCACCTAACCCTAAAATGATATAGGTGCTGCCTTCATCAGAAACAATCTTTTCACCACCGGTGTGTGTGATACGTTCAAGCTCCTTTTGGACAACTTCTGGATAATGAAAATGGGTCATTTAAAAGCCTCCTTTTTTAATCATTTTATATGTTTTAAAGCTGTTTAACTTTAAACTGTGGACGATGTAGGTTGTATGGGTAGTGACTAACACGTTTATACTTAATGATAAATACTACAAAGATACTTATTTTTGAATGCTTAGAAGGAGCTAATCATGCAATATAATCCTGAAAATCCTGTAGTTGTGCAAAGTGATTTAACTTTATATGTGGAGGTTCAACACCCTCTGTATGAAGAGGTAAGAGATGTGCTCCATCACTTTGCAGAGCTATTAAAAAGCCCTGAGTATATCCATACCTATCGAATGACGCCTTTAACGTTATGGAACGCCGCATCCAGTGGAGTAACTCCTGAGGAGGTCATTCAACACTTACGAGCGTATACAAAATTCCCTTTGGGCTCACAGGTAGAAGCATCTGTTTATCAAACTATGCAAAAATATGGGCGTTTGTGCCTAGTTAAAGAGAAATCAGAGCTCTATTTACAATCTACAATTAAAGAGTATCTTGAAGAATTAGTCAGCTACCCATCAAATTCCTCTTTTTTTTCTGGAAAACTATTTGAGTTTGAAGAAAACGGGAGCTTATTGTGGAAAGTATCTATTCATTCAGATAAACGTGGTGAGCTTAAACAGGAAGCATTGCGTATTGGTTACCCTATTAAGGATGAAGCAGGATATACATCAGGAGATTACCTAAAATTGTCTTTAAGGGATGTGTTAGAGTCTGGATCCACTTTTTCTCTTAGGGATTATCAGGTGGATGCTGTAGAAGCTTTTTATCAGGATGGGCAAACACATGGTGGACAAGGGGTACTAGTTCTACCCTGTGGGGCAGGTAAAACGATTATAGGGATTGCCTCTGTCAACAAGCTACAATGTGCAACACTCATTCTGACTACAAATCATGCCTCTGTCAAGCAATGGAAGAGAGAGCTATTAGAAAAAACGACATTAACGGAACAGGATGTTGGAGAGTATACAGGAGAGATGAAGGAAATTAAACCTGTGACGATTGCTACATACCAGGTTCTAACGTATAAAGCAGAACAAGAATTTATCCATTTAGATGTGTTTCAGCAGAAAGAGTGGGGGCTCATAATTTACGATGAGGTACATCTGCTACCGGCTCCAATTTTTCGAGCAACAGCAAGCATACAATCAACACGTCGATTGGGCTTGACGGCTACACTCATTCGTGAGGACGGAAGAGAAGAGGATGTGTTTAGCTTAATTGGCCCAAAAATTTATTCTGTCCCATGGAAAAAGCTAGAGCAACAAGGTTATATTGCGACAGCCTTCTGTACGGAGGTAAGAGTTAATTTTGATGACTTTATGAAAGAGCAGTATTTTTTAACGAATGCGAAAAGACAAGCGAGGATTGCGCAAGAAAATCCAAATAAGATTGACGCTGTTAAAGTATTGTTAAAGAAACATGAGGGGGAGCCTACGTTAATTATTGGGCAATATGTAGAACAGCTAGAGCAGCTTGGCGTCTTGTTGGACATCCCTGTCATTACAGGCAAGATGAAGCATGCTGAACGGGAGGACTTGTACGACGCTTTTAGAAAAGGGGAGATACCTATATTGGCGGTATCAAAAGTTGCTAACTTTGCTATTGATTTGCCAGATGCTACCGTAGCGATTCAGGTTTCTGGCATGTTTGGATCTAGACAGGAGGAGGCCCAGCGTTTAGGCAGAATCCTACGTCCCAAAAAAGGAAATAATACCTGCTATTTTTATCATGTGGTGACGAAGGATTCTAAGGATCAGGAGTATGCGTTGAAGCGACAGCTTTTTTTAATCGAGCAGGGCTATCGCTATCAATTAGTGGAGGAGTAGATGAGGATCATGAGGCAGCAATTACAATCATGCCTAGAAGGTATATCAATATCGAATCTGTTAGCTATGGTTCAGGAGCTGCCTCCTATTTTTCATGGGCTAATGGATGAAGAGGAGAAGAAACTGAGAGGTGTTCTGCAAGAAAAGCTACAGGAACAGACGTATATCCAGGAAATTTATAAGAGCTTATCTCCTTACGAAAAGGATGTACTCCGCTTTTTTATTTTTCATGTAGGTCGGGACTTTCTATCTTATCGTCAAATTGATCAAGAAGTGCAGGGGATAAAGTCTAATTTATTCCGCCTTGGCTTGGTCGGATTACGACAAAAGGGTTTAATATATAGCTTTCGACGTCAATGGGGGGAGGAGGCTTATATTTTTCCAGTTGAACTTGAATTAGCTTTCTATAAGTATCTTATAGCTACTTCTGGCATCCAATCCGAGCCGGTACTTTCTACAGATACTGTACACTTCTCTGTTTCAAGAGAGAGGGAAGATGGTATTAAGCCCCCCGTACCAGCCTTCCAATGGATGTTTTCTATTCTCGATGATTTAAGACAGACCAAGGAAGGGAAGATCACGTTAACACAAAAAGGAACGTTGCATAAGCGCGTGATTAGACGATGGGAGGAATTATGGGATCAGCAGCCCTTGTCACTAAAAGCGTTTGATTTGTCAGTGGATCAAAGAGAGGTATATTCAAACCAGTTAGCTGTGCTGTTAGATTATTTTACGGTGAGAAAACTCATATATTGGACGAAACATGAGTTACATGTACAAATCACCCAAATTGATGCGTTTATGCAGGGTTCAAGAGCTAAGCTTATGGGTGATTTCAGGAGCTATTTTTTGGAAAGATTTAAGCCTAAGACTTCATGGATGTATAGCTATTTAAGAGACGCAGGATTAGCTGTGAACGAGCAGCATTCATTCCCTCTTCTCCAGTTTGTTGAACAATGGGAGGAGCATTATCCGTTACCCCCTGTCTCTGAGCTTCTTAGCACAATCAAAGAGGAGCTTATTGATCCTTTACATATGTTAGGCCTTGTGGAGTACAGAGAATCCAAGAAGCAGGAGCTATGCTGGCGCTGGCTGTATCCTGTAGAGGGACCAGCAGAAGTGTGGGTGCAACCTAATCTAGAGTGCTTCTGCTCTGCTTTAACCCCACTTCCTGTACTTTGGAGGCTAACGGACTGTTTGGAAATGCAAGGATGGGACTCCATGATTGTGCTTAAGCTATCCTTATCAAGACTATCACAGGCGATTGAACACGATCTTTCTATCCCAAAATGGTTAGATTGGTTAGCTACCCATTCCAAGCAGCCTATTCCTGAGGCATTCCTAAAACAGATGCAGGAGTGGGCAAAAAAAACGAGACAGGTCAGTGTGTCAACGATTGCTTTGTTTCACATACAGGATGCTCAGCTTCTTCAAGCTGTTCTTCAATTTTGTCAGAATGAGCAAATTAAAGTTCATGTTTCCACGACAGCCTGTATAGGGATTGATAAGCTAGTCGAAGAGCGGGTACAGCTATTTCTAGCTCAAAACCAAATTTCCGTGTATCGAGCTGACGAGAAAGGGAAGCAGTTTAGTCACGAAGAGAAAGAAGAAAGACCTTCTCTCATTAACTTTGGAGGCTCTTATGCCGGTCAGCTAAGAGTTGAAAACGTGTTCCCTGATCTTACAGAAGCGATTCCAGGATGGAAGCAGCTTCCTGAGCTATGGAGAAAGCAAATGCTGCCTTATCATGATCAAACAAAAAAGGAAATCGTAGAAAAAGCGATTCAGCATCAGCTGCTTGTTCAGTATGAAGCGGCAGACGGTGAAATTGTACGCATACACCCTGTTACGAGCCAAACGATTGCGGGAGAATGGGTGTGTGTCGCTGAAAAAAGGGGAAAAATACCTCTTAGAGAAATGCAAAGGATGCAGCTTTTATTTCCTGTACTTCAGAAAAAAACATGATACAATGAATAGCAAGAGGAGGTGCTTCTTATGATTGCCTCACTAGAGCTTTCACATTATATGGATGAAGCCTACCAATTAGGTGAATTGATTATAGATTCAGATGTTATGCGTGAATATACTGATTCACGTACGGAGTTAAACGCCGATCCTGAAGCACAACTGTTAATCAGGCAGTTTGTGAAGAAGAAGGAGGACTTTGAAGAGGTAGAGCGCTTTGGAAAGTATCACCCAGATTACGACGCGGTGAAGAAAAGCATGCGTGAAATGAAGCGAACATTAGATCAAAATGAACTGGTGGTTCGTTTTAAAAAAGCGGAAAAAGAGCTGGAGAAGCTATTAAATGAAATTAGTCAGCTGATTGCTTTTTCTGTTTCAGAGCAGATCAAGGTACCTACTGGAAATCCTTTTTGGGATCAAGGAGGCTGTGGTGGAGCAGGCTGTGGTTCTGGAGGTTGCTCCGGGGGCTGTGGCGTTTAATAAGGGTCAAAGGAAGCTAGGAGAGGGAGAGAGAATCCCTTTTCTAGCTTTTTTGCTTATGATTTTTCATTGGACGTTTTTTTTGCAAAACTAATGGTAGACTAATGCGTATAAAAGGATAACAGAATAAGAAAGGTAAGTGACTTTCTTTTTTAACTGCATTTTATGATATTGGAGGTTTTTATGATAAGGCAGGATCGTACTAAGCAGAATATTGTTACAGCCCTTATTTTAAGCTTATGCATTGTTTTTATCTTTAGTGGCGGCCAGGCTAACGCTAATTTAAACCAATTTCTAGGATTTAATACAGCAAAAGTTGAAGTAAATGGAGTTATGCTGAATGAGGATGAAGTTCCCCCGATCATTGTGAACAACAGAACGATGATTCCAATTGGTCAGGCAGCAGAGCTTTTAAATGCCTATACAGAATGGGATAATGGTCGGAAATTAGCTATGATTAAAAAGCCAGTTGTGAACATGACGATCATTAATCGTAATAAAACGTCCTTAGAGGTAAATCCGACGTTTCGTGCTGGAAGCACACATTCCTTTCAAGTAGCTACCCAGGTAGCTAAGGTTCCAATTTCTAAGGAGCTAAAGACGCGTTTTGTCGTGGTGGACAGCAGCAATAGCACAATCTATACAGGAAACCCTGTAACGATTGATACGTCTCAGTACAACGGGAGCTTTATTGGGAACCTTAATGTGGCTAATCTTCGTCTAGGGTCTAGGGGAGAATACACGTTAAAATTGCAAATGGAGGATCCTAATGATAGCTCAAGATACATCACGATCGGAGAGTATGTGATGGTAGCGAACTAAGGCTCCGAGGGGCTTAGTCCAAAATACAGGATAACAACGTTTAAAACAATCTCCGAAATTTAATAAAAAGAGCTGTGCTCATTCAGATATGATATGCTCCCCTTGTGGTAGACAGTTTAAATAATAAAAACTGTTTACGACTAGGAGGAGCATTTTTTATGTCCCACAAATCAAAAATATCAAG